>CANMWW010000138.1 GCA_947500965.1 Alphaproteobacteria bacterium | reverse complement strand
CGCCTATGCCTACGCGGACTTCCTCGCCTTCGCCGGGCCGGTGCAGACGGCGCTGCGCGAGGCGACGGGCTGGCGCCGCGGCGCCTACTGGTTCCCGGACATCCATTCCGTCGGCGGCGCCGGCGCGATGTTCGCGCTCGTGCTCTATCCCTACGTCTTCATGCTCGCGCGCGCGGCCTTCCTCGAGCAGTCGGTCTGCGTGCTGGAGGCCAGCCGCATGCTCGGCGCGCGCGCGTGGCGAGGCTTCCTCGTGGTGGCGCTGCCGCTCGCGCGCCCGGCCATCGCCGCGGGCGTGGCGCTGGCGCTGATGGAGACGCTGGCGGATTTCGGCACCGTCCAGCATTTCGGCATCCAGACCTTCACCACCGCGATCTACCGGACCTGGTACGGCATGGGCGACCGCGTCGCCGCGGCGCAGCTCTCCTCCATGCTGCTGGTCGCCGTGCTGGCGCTGCTGCTGCTCGAGCGGGCCTCGCGCGGCGCCGCGCGCGTCGATGGCGCCGCGCGCCGCCAGGGCGCGATCCGCCCGCATGCGCTCGCGGGCTGGCAGGCGGCCTGCGCCTTCCTGGCCTGCGCGCTGCCGGTGCTGCTCGGCTTCGTCCTGCCGGTGGCGATCCTGCTGCGCCTGCACCTCGCGGCCGGAGATGCGATCGACGCGCGGCTCTTCGCCGGGCTCGCCGCCAACTCGCTCGCGATCGCCGGGCTGGCGGCGCTGGCGACGACGGCGGCGGCGCTGGTGCTCGGCTACGGGCTGCGCCGCGCGCGCGACCGCTGGACGCGCGCGGCGATACGCTTCGCCACCATGGGCTACGCGATCCCCGGCACGGTCGTCGCGGTGGGCGTGGTCGCCTGGCTCGGCCGCTTCGACAACGCGCTCGACGCCTGGTCGCGCGCGGCGCTGGGCGTGCCGCTCGGGCTGCTGCTCAGCGGCTCGATCCTGGCGCTGCTCTTCGCGCATGTCGTGCGCTTCCTGTCGGTGGCGGCGAGCGCGGTGGATTCCGGGCTGGGCCGCATCACGCCCAGCATGGACGACGCCGCGCGCACGCTGGGCGCGGCGCCGTCGCGGGTGCTGGCGCGCGTGCACGCGCCGATGATGCGCGGGTCGGTCCTGGTCGCCGTCGTGCTGGTCTTCGTCGACGTGCTGAAGGAACTGCCCGCGACGCTGCTGGTGCGGCCCTTCAACTTCGACACGCTGGCCGTGCACGTCCACGCCCTGGCCTCGGACGAGCGCCTCGCCCAGGCGGCCGCGCCGGCGCTGGCCATCGTGCTCGCCGGGCTCGCGCCCGTGGCGATCCTCGCGGCGATGATGCGCCGCGGGCGGGCCGGGGGCGGGGCCGCGTGAAACTCTGGTGACAATCGCGTGGCGATGCTGCAAGTGTCGCGCGAACATGAACGCGCTCCGGTCCCCCCGGGAAGCGCCACCCCGCACAGGAGGATAGCCGCCATGAGCCTCGTCCGCGCCGGAACCGTCGCCGCCGCCCTCTTCCTCGCCGTGCCCGGCCTCGCCGCCGCGCAGGACAGCTGCCCGAACCGCGGGCAGCTCGACACGCTCTACTGCGACGCCGATGGCGACCTCGTCGCCGACGTGCCGCGCGACCCCGCCAGGCAGCGCGACCCCGCGACCCTCGTCTGGGCCTACAGCCCCGTCGAGGACCCGGCGATCTACGCGAACATCTTCAAGCCCTTCACCGACCACCTCGCGCAGTGCGTCGGCAAGCGCATCGTCTACTACCCGGTGCAGTCGAACTCGGCGGAGATCGAGGCGATGCGCTCGGGCCGCCTGCACTTCGCGGGCTTCTCCACGGGGCCGACCGGCTTCGCCGTGAACATGGCGGGCGCGGTCCCCTTCGCGGCCAAGGGCACGGCGGATTCGGTGCGCGGCTACAACCTCGTCGCGCTGGTCAAGGCCTCGAGCCCGTTCCAGAAGCTCGCGGACCTCAAGGACCGCAAGGTCGCGCATACCTCGCCGTCCTCCAATTCCGGCAACCTCGCGCCGCGCGTGCTCTTCCCCGAGCAGGGGCTGCGCCCGGACACGGACTACAGGCCGCTGATGTCCGGCGGGCACGACAAGTCGATCCTCGGCGTCGCCTCGGGCGACTACGACATGGCCGCCGTCGCCTCCGACGTGTTCGAGCGCATGGCCACGCGCGGCACGATCAAGGCCGCGGAGTTCCGCGAGGTCTATCGCAGCCCGGTCTTCCCGACCTCGTCCTTCGCCCATGCCCACGACCTCAAGCCCGAGCTCGCGGCCAGGCTGAGGCAGTGCTTCTACGACTTCCGCTTCCCGGCCGAGATGCAGAAGGAGTTCAACGGCGACGACCGGTTCTTCCCCATCGGCTACCAGAAGGACTGGGCGGTGGTGCGCGAGGTCGCCGAGAAGTCCGGCACGCCCTACAACAAGGCCGCCTACGAGCAGGAGTCGAAGCGCGAGGCCGAGGCCGCCGCGCGCCGCGCCCAGCAGCAGCAACAGCAGCAACAGCAGCAGCCCGCGCCGGCCAAGTGACGCCGGCGCCACGCGAAGGGAGAACCGCCATGACCCGCCTCGCCCGCCGAGTGGCCCTCGCCGCGCTCGCCCTGCTCGGCGCCGCCTCCGCGGCGTCGGCGCAGGATGCCTGCCCCAACCGCGGCCAGCTCGACACGCTCTACTGCGACGCCGATGGCGACCTCGTCGCCGACGTGCCGCGCGACCCGGCGCGGCAGAAGGATCCCTCGACGCTGATCTTCGCCTATTCGCCGACCGAGAACCCGGCGGTCTACCAGCATGTCTACGGGCCGCTGATGGAGCATCTCGGCCGCTGCACCGGCAAGCGCATGGCCTATTTCCCGGTGCAGTCCAACACCGCGCAGATCGAGGCCTTCCGCGCCGGGCGCCTGCACATCGCGCTGCTCGCCACCGGCGCGGTCGGCTTCGCGGTCAACCTCGCCGGGGCCGTGCCCTTCGTCGTGGTCGGCTCGGAGCGCGGCCCTGCCGGCTACCGGCTCTACGCGATCGTGAAGTCGGACTCGGCGTTCAACAGCCTCGCCGACCTCAAGGGGCGCAAGGTCGCGCACGTGTCGCCGTCCTCGAACTCCGGCAACCTCGCGCCGCGCGTGATGTTCCCGGAGAACGGCCTCAGGCCCGACGAGGACTACAGGCCGCTGATGTCCGGTGGCCATGACAAGTCGATCATCGGCGTGTCGCTGGGCGACTACGACATGGCGCCCGTCGCCTCGGACATCTTCGACCGCATGACCGCGCGCGGCCAGGCGAAGGCCGAGCAGTTCCGCATCATCTGGCGCAGCGACGTCTTCCCGACCTCGTCCTACTCGATGGCGCACGACCTCAGGCCGGATCTGCAGGCGCGGATCCGGGACTGCTTCCTGAACTTCGCCTTCACGGACGAGATCAAGAAGGAATACCAGGGAGAGGACCGCTTCCTGCCGATGACGTACAGGGAGACGTGGAAGCCCATCCGCGACGTCGCCGAGAGGTCGGGCACGCCCTACAACCGCGCCGCCTACGACGCCGTGGCGAAGCGCGAGGCCGACGAGGCCGCGCGCCGCGCCCAGCAGCAGCAACAGCAGCAGCAGACGCCCCCGAAGCAATGAGCGCGGCCCTCGCCATACGCAACCTGCGCAAGGAGTACCGGGCGGGCGTCCCGGTTCTGCGCGACGTCTCGCTGGAGGTCGGCGGGACGGGGATGACGGCGATCATCGGCCCTTCGGGCACGGGCAAGTCGACGCTGATCCGCTGCATCAACCGGCTGGTCGACCCGACCGCCGGCGAGATCCTGTTCGGCGGGCAGGACCTCGCGCGGCTCAAGGGCCGCGCGCTGCGCGAGGCGCGCAGGCGCATCGGCATGGTGTTCCAGGAATACAACCTCGTGGAGCGGCTCTCGGTCATCGAGAACCTGCTCTGCGGCCGGCTCGGCTACGTGCCGGTCTGGCGCGCCTGGCTCCGGCGCTTCCCGCCGCATGACGTGGCGCGCGCCTTCGAGCTGCTCGACGCGGTCGGCCTCGGCGACTTCGCGACGCGCCGCGCCGACGCGCTCTCCGGCGGCCAGCGCCAGCGCGTCGGCATCGCGCGCGCCATCATGCAGGACCCGGAGCTCGTGCTCGCCGACGAGCCGACCTCGTCGCTCGACCCCAAGACCTCGGTCGAGATCATGGAGCTGCTCGCGCGGCTGGCGCGCGAGCGCGGCATCCCCGTGGTCGTCAACATCCACAACGTCGAGCTCGCCAAGCGCTTCGCCGAGCGCATCGTCGGCATGTCGCAGGGCGCGATCGTCTTCGACGGCGCGCCCTCGGAGCTGCGCGAGAGCGACCTTCTGGCGATCTACGGCGGCGAGGGATGGATCGACTCGTGAGCGCCGCCACCGCACGCACGCCCTTCCCGGCGAACTGGACCGCGCGCGCGCTGTGGACGGCGCTGGCGCTCTACGTCCTCTATGCCTGCGGCATCCTCGACGTCAGCTGGGACAGGTTCGTGCGCGGCCTCGACAACGGGGCGAGGTTCCTGGGCCGCATGTTCCCGCCGGACTTCTCGGCGCAGAAGCTCGACCTGCTCAAGGTCGGGATGCTGGAGAGCATGCAGATCGCCGTGCTGTCGACGGCGGCAGGCATCGTGCTGTCGCTGCCGCTCGGCCTGCTCGCCGCGCGCAACCTCATGCCGGGCTGGGTGTCGTGGACCGCGCGCGGCGTGATCGCGCTGTGCCGCTCCTTCCATCCCGTGATCACCGCGATCCTGTTCGTGAAGGCCGTGGGCTTCGGCGCGCTCGCCGGCGTGCTCGCGCTCGTCGTCGCGTCGATGGGCTTCATCTCGAAGCTCTTCGCCGAGGCGATCGAGGAGATGAGCCTCAGGCAGGTCGAGGCCGTGCGCGCCACGGGTGCCGGGTTCTTCAACGTGCTGGTCATGGGCGTCTTCCCGCAGGTGATCGCGCGCTTCATCGGCTTCTGCGTCTACCAGCTCGATTCCAACCTCCGGAACTCGACGATGGTCGGCATCGTCGGCGGCGGCGGGATCGGGGCGACGCTGTTCACCGCCTACCAGCGCTTCGACTACGACTTCGTGCTCACGATCCTGCTCGCGATCATCGCGGTCATCATGGTCGCCGAGGTCGTCTCGGCGCAGCTGCGCAAGGCCTTCCAGTGAGCGAGGCGGAGCGCATGCGCCGCTGGCGGCGCTTCACGCCGGCGCAGCGCATCGGGCGCGCGCTGACCTACGTCCTCGCCGCCGTCGCGGTTGTGTGGTCGCTGCGCACGATCGAGGTCATCCCCGAGTTCCTCTACGACGCGCCCGAGCAGACGGCGGACCTCTTCCGCCGCATGTGGCCGATCGACTGGTCCTTCTGGGGCGAGATGGTCGCCGAGGCGCTGGTCGAGACCTTCCACACCGCGACGCTGGGCACGATCATCGCGCTGGCCCTCTCGGTGCCGGTGGCGCTGCTGGCGGCGCGCAACATCACGCCGTCGGCGACGCTCAACCTCGTCGCGAAGTTCATCCTCGTGTCGTCGCGCTCGGTGAACTCGCTGATCTGGGCGCTGCTCTTCGTCGCCATCTTCGGCCCCGGCGCGCTGGCCGGAACGCTCGCCATCGCCTTCCGCTCGATCGGCTTCGTCGGCAAGCTGCTCGCCGAGGCGCTGGAGGAGATGCCGCGCGGCCCGCTCGAGGCGCTCGCCGCGGCAGGCGCCCCGCGCGGCGCGATCCTGCTCAAGGGCTACTGGCCGCAGGTCGAGCCGAGCTTCTGGTCGGTGGCGCTGTTCCGCTGGGACATCAACATCCGCGAATCCGCGGTGCTCGGCCTCGTCGGCGCTGGCGGCATCGGCGTCGCGCTCGATACCGCGCTCAACAACCTCTACTGGGACCAGGTCGGTCTCTGCCTGCTGGTGATCTTCGCCGTCGTCGTCGCGACCGAGGTCGCCACCTCGGCGATCCGCAGCCGGATCATCTGACCCGCGCGCGTCGGCGCGCCTCACTTCCAGCCGGCGCGGTCCATCACCTGCAGGGCGCGCGCGTTGTTGGCGGCGTAGACGCGCGCGTCGAGCCGGTCCTCGCGGAACGTCCCCAATTCGGCGAGCGCCGCGGAGGGCCTGACGCCCTCGACCACCGGGTACTCGGCGTTGCCGTCCGCGAAATAGGCCTGGGCCTGCGGGCCCACGAGGTACTCGAGGAAGAGCACCGCGGCCTCGCGGTTGCGGGCATGCGCCGCGACGCCGCCGCCGGAGATGTTCACGTGCGTCCCGCGATCCGCCTGGTTCGGGAAGACGGCGGCGACCCTCGCGGCCATGGCGCGGTCCGCCTCGCTGCGCGAGCGCAGCAGGTTGGCGAGGTAGTAGCTGTTGCACACGCCGACATCGGCCTCGCCGGCCGCGACCGCCCTGATCTGGTCCGTGTCGCCGCCCCGCGGCGGCCGCGCGAGGTTGGCGACCAGGCCACGGCACCAGGCCTCCGCCTTCTCCTCGCCATGCGCGGCGATCATCGCGCCGGTCATGGACTGG
>CANMWW010000137.1 GCA_947500965.1 Alphaproteobacteria bacterium | reverse complement strand
GAGCCGCGCGTTCGCCGCGATGTCCACGGTGCCGCCGCCCGTGTCGCGCACGTTGTCCTCGACGATGCGCACGAAGGCCGTCGCCCAGTCGAGGTAGTAGGTCGCGTCGTAGGCCGAGGGCGTCTCGGTGAGCGGCGGATATTCGTCCGCCGCCGGCACCGCCGCGAAGACAGGATGCTGGTCCTTGCCGGCGCGCGGGCGCGTGTCCTCGCCCGTGCCGGCGAAACCGAGCGCGCGATCATCACCTGGCGGCTCATGCGGTCGGCGAGGCGCTCGGTGTAGCCCGAGCCGCGCATGGTCGCCGCGATGCGCTCGCGCAGCCCGAGGCGGCGGCTCGCATGCACCATCTGGCCGACGAGCGTCGCCGCGACCTCGGGCGACAGGCGGAAGAGTTCCTGGAGGTCAGGCCGCGCGGCGAAGCGGTTCATGCCATCGATCCACTCCGCGACCGCCGCGGAGGCAAGCAGGTCGGCCATGTCCTTCGGGCTGTCCTGCACGGGCAGCGGCGGCGGCGCGGGGTCGGTGTCGGCGAACATCGCCTCGAAGTCCTTCGCGAGGTCGTCGCCGACGCGCGTGCCGACCGGCGTGACCACGGCGCCGGTGCCCTCGGCGGCCTCGAGCGTCTGGCGGCGGAAGGCGTCGGCGAGCGCGTCCTGCTCCACCTGCAGCGCGCGCAGCATCAGGCCGAAGGCCTGGGCGCTGGCGCAGGCGAGGAGCTCGCGGCCCGCGCGCCGCGCCTCGAGGCGGCGCTTCTGCAGCTCGGCGTCGAGGTCCCCGGAGACGTGATAGGCCTCCAGCCGCTTGGCGAGGCGGTTGCCGAGGTCCGCGGCCTGCGCGGAGACCTGCGCGCGCTTGAGAGCGGGGTTGCAGACCGGGGCGAGGCGCTCCGCGATGCGGCCGATGCCGCCGTCGTTGAGCTTCATCGCCGCGTCCCAGGCCGCGGCGGGGTCCTCGAAGTGGCGCTGGACGTCCTCGTTGCGCAGGAAGTTGGCGCGCAGCGCGGCGAGGCGCTCGGGCTCGCGGAACGCGACCTCGCGCATGGCGCCGTCGGCGCCCGCGTAGTCGAGCAGGCCCTTGTCGTGGACCTCGGGGTTGCGCAGCCAGTAGGTGTTGGCGAAGGACCTGCCCGGCGCCCAGTTGCGCGGCCAGTCGTGGTCGAGGCCAAGGTACTGCTTGATCGTGGTGTCGAAGCGGATCGACCAGTGCTCGACCGAATCGCCCGCGGAGCCGGCCTTGGTGGTGAACTCGCGATCGAACATCGTGAAGACGAGGAAGAGCGCGGTCTGCCTGTCCTTGCGCTCCTCCGGCGTAGCGCCATGCGTGGAGTCGATCCAGTCCTTGACCATGCCGGGGACGGAGCGGACCTCCTGGTTGCTGTCGCGCAGGCACAGCAGCATCGAGGTGAGCTCCTGCTCGGCGAGGTAGCGCTGGTAGAGATACGCGACCTTGCCGCGGCGGAAGAGCATGAACAGGTTCTCGGCCGCCGTCGCCTCGGCGCGCTCGGCGTTGTACTTCTCCCGCGCGCGCGCGCCGGGGAAGTCGAGCAGGTCGGTGTAGTCGAAGAAGTCGAAGGGCTTGTCCGCGAGCTGCAGCTGGAGCTCGGCGACCAGCGCCGTCAGCACCGCGCGCGGCACGCTGGCGCGGCCGCCCTCGCGCGTCGCGACCTCGATCGGGTCGCCGTTGTCGCGGCCCAGCCCGCGCATCGTCTCGACGTCGATGATGCTCTTCGCCTTGGGCTCGATCGCCGCCATCGGGCAGAAGGCCTCTGACGGGAAGCCGAGCTGGGCGAGCTGCGAGACGAGCAGCACGCCGGTCGCCGTCATCGTCGGCGTGCGGTTCCACAGCAGCGAGAAGAGCTCCATGCGCTCCGCGATCGGCAGTCGCGGGGCGAGGTGCTCGATCTCGCGCCACGGGCCGGGGCGCAGCGTCGCGTGGGCCGGATGGTTCCTGAAGTAGCGCTCGAAGTACTCGAACAGGTCGTAGACGTCGTCCTCGGTCAGCACGTCGACCGGCGCCTGCGCCGCCTTCGCGCGCGCGCGCGCCAGCACCGCGTCGACCTCGGCGCGCTCGAGCGGCATGACGGTGTCGCGGTCGAAGTCCTCCATGAAGGCGTTGGCGAGGATCTTCACGATGTCGGCCTGCGACAGCATCCGGCAGGCGACCGGCTTGCCGGGCAGGCCGGCGATCGGCCGGATCGAGAAGCGCGTGACGAGGCCGGTCGATTCCTTGCCGCCCGCCGGGTTGATGTCCTTCGCGAAGCCGCGCGTCTCCTCGGCGAAGCGGATCGTCGCCGGCTTGTCGCCCTGCCTGGCGAGCGAGGAGATCAGGTAGCTCTTGCCCTGCTGGCTGGGCCCGAAGACCGACACGCACATCGAGCGCCGCGCCGCCGCCGCGAGGCGTCGCGCGCGGATCGCGTCGCGCCGCAGGTCGCGCGACATGGTCGGGCCGTCCTCGCGCACGAGGTCCTTCGCGCCGGCGATCCACTCGATCGCCTCGCCCGCCGCCGTGGCCAGCGCCTCGCAGCGCGCGGCGAGGCGCTCGTTCTCTGCATCGGGTGCGGTCTGCATGGCTGGGTGTCCCGTCACGGCACGTTCAGCGCGCCGGTGTCGCGCCAGTAGCCGGCCTCGCTCTTCTCGGTCTGGAGGCGGATGTCCACGTCGCTCTTGCGCAGCGGATCGCCCTCCGCGTCGGCGATCTCCTCGATCTCGAAGTCCTCGCGCTTCTCCTCGGCGTTCGGGTCCTCCGCCGCCACGTCCTTGCGCTTCACCAGGAGCGTCAGGGGCAGCTTCATCTTCGGCACGCTGTCGGGATTGGCGAACTCCAGCCAGTAGAGCCGCGTCGCGTTCCAGCGCTCGAGGTCGAGCTGCCTGAAGCCGAGGAAGCAGGGCGCATGGAACTTCATGCGGAAGGACACCTGGTCGTCCTTCGGCTTCTTCTCGAGGTCGACCTCGGAGAGCAGCACGTTGGCCCTGGGGATCCGCCCCGAGATCTCCATGCGCCCGATGTAGCGGGCGGTGGAGCGCATCGACAGGCGGCTCGCGCGCATCAGGAAGCCCTCGAGCCGGCCTTCGGCCAGCGCGCAGACCATCGCGCCGACCGCGGCGGTCGTCTTCGGGTCGTCGACCCGGCCCGCGGCGTCGCGGAACGGGTACCAGCCGCCGACGGCGTAGCGGTGCATGCCCACGATGCGGTGCGGCGGCACGGGCAGCTTGGCGAGGATGATGTCGTTGACCGCGCGCAGGCGCGAGGGCCGGCCCGAAAGGATCAGCCAGTCGCAGTCGAAGCTGTGCACGACCTCGCAGAGGTCGGCGAGGATCTGGCCGAGCGCCGCGTGAACCACCGCGTCGACGCGCGCGGCGCCGGCAGCGATCTCGATGGGCGCCAGCGCGAAGCCCTGGGCACCGACGCGCTCCGCCTCGCGCTCGAAGTGCCGGATCGCGGCCGCGGCGTCGCGTCCCGCGAGGATCTCGCCGAGCGGGCGGCGCAGGATCTCGCCGCCGAAGCGGCCCTCGACATGCTCGTAGGCGTGGAGGATGGCGAGCGCCGCCGGCTCGAGCACCAGGGACACGAACTGTCGGCGCAGGTGCCGCTCCAGCTCGCTCTGGCTGCCGCGGTCGCCGCCCAGCATCTCGCGCAGGAAGGCCTTGGCGTCGCGCGTGCCCGCCGCGCGGAGCGCGGCCTCGAGCTGCGGCACGATGATGGTCTGGATGGTCTCCTGCAGTACCTCGTCGCCAGCGATGCGGAATCCCTCGCGGAAGTTCTGCCGCGGCAGGATCTCCTGCCCCTCGTCGGCGCGGTAGGTCGCGACCATGAGGTCCGTCGTGCCGCCGCCGATGTCGATGCTGGCGACGCGCAGGCTCGGCGCCGGGCCGTAGCCCTCGCGCATGCGGCCGCTGATCGCGAAGAGCGAGCCGGGATCGCCCTTGAGCTTCTGCGCCGCCTCGGTGAACAGGAAGACGAGCTGCGTCGCCGTCGCCTCGTCGAGGTTTGAGATCACGCGCGGCTCGGGCGGGACGTTCGGCCCCGCGCTGCCCCAGCCGAGCATGTCCCAGGCGAGCTTCACCGCCGCCTCGGCGCGGACGCGGAAGATGCGCTGCTCGGCGAGCGCCATCGCCGGCGGCATGGTCAGGATGACGCGGCGCAGGCGGCGCGGCACGTCGGGGAAGCTGCGGGCGTAGCGCGTCTCGACCGAGTTGATCTGCGACAGCGCCTGCATGAGCAGCTCGGCCAGCATGAAGCTGGCGAGCGAGGAGCGGCTGAAGCGCGCGCGCATCGCCGGCTGCGCGGCGCGGCGCGAGGCGCGCAGGACCTCGCCCTCCTCGGTGACGAAGGCCATGAAGGCGCCGCTGACCGGCGGCTCGGTCGTCATGCCGTCGCTGGAGGTGCCGTTGAAGCGCCAGACCTGGCTGATCGCGCGGCTGTCCCAGAGATAGCGCTTCGGCGAGGACAGGCCGGTGGCGCCCTCGTTGCCGCGCGCGGCGGCCGACAGGCGCGCCGCCTCGGGGCCGACGCGTACCGGCGACAGCCACTGGAAGGCGTTGGCGCGGCCGGAGCGCCGGCTCAGGGCGTCCCTGCCGAAGCTGGCGCGCGCGAACTCGACCCGGCTGTCGAAGGGTTCGGCGTAGACGCGCTCGGGCGCGGAGAGGTCGCGCTGCCGGAGCACGTAGGAGTTGTTGAGGTTCATGCGCGCCGAGCGGTCGTCCTCGATCAGGATGCCGCAGGTGCGCGAGTTGCCGATGTCGAGCACGAGGTCGACGCTGATCGGCTCGTAGGGGCGGGCCGAGGACACGACGTCAACCAGCTTGACGCGCGGCAGCAGCCGCGCCTCGCCTACCAGCGCGAGGAACGCGATGTAGCGCGCCCAGTGCTCGCAGCCATGTGGGAAGTCCTCCGGGCGCAGCGCGCGGCCCGGGCGCTGCGACTGGCGGACATCGCGGAAGATCTCCTCGAGCCACTGCGCCATCCACGGCTCGTTCAGGAACCAGCCATTCGACTCGCGGTCGGGAACGAGCGCGAACTCCGCCGCGCGCTCGCTGTCCGCGGGCGAGATGGCGGTGTACGGCTTGCCCTCCTCGCGCGGCCGGAGGCCCGTGTCGAAGGCGAGCGTGAGGATGTGGGTGTTGCCGTCGCGGTCGGGCGCCGGCAGGTCGACGATGCGCGCGCGCGCCCAGTTCGTCGGTCCCTTCTCGTGCACCTCGCGCCCGCCCGCGGCGATCGCGGAGACGCGGAAATAGGGCAGCGGGACCCAGCGCCGGACGAAGGGGTCCAGCGCCTGGTTGCGGCCGACCTGGTAGACGTCCTCGGGAGGCGGGGACGTGCCGCTGACCGGGTCGAGCAGTTCGCCATTCTCGTCGGCCTGGAGCACGCGCAGCGAGACGAGGCCGCGGTTCGGGTCGGCGCCCGGCGGCAGCGGTTCCTCCCAGAACGACATCGTGGTCCGCGGCAGCCTCTCCGCGGAAAAGGCGATGTCCAGGAACTGGATGCCGCTCTGCGGCACGAGGCTGACCAGCGCCGGGATGCGGCCAGGGGACGTCGTCATCTGCAGGGTTTTTCTTCGATCGTGGCGTGGTTAATGATGACAGAGGCGTGCCCGCGTGCGCAACACGCTGCCCGTCGGCGCATGCTGGCTGGCATCTGCTAACCAGTCGCTAACTTCGACGTGGCTGGCGGCAGGTTTATTCCGCCCCGGCGGCCCTCAGGCGGCGACGCGGCGGCGCTCGTCCGCCGGGATCCGCCGGACGATGAAGCGGTGGGCGAGGAAGGTCAGGACGCCCATCACGCAGACGAAGCCCGCCAGCGCCCGCGGCGTGCCGTCGAAGGCGATCGCCACGCCCATGCCCACGAGGGCGCTGGTCGTCGACTGGAAGAAGCCGACCAGCGACGAGGCGGCGCCCGCGGTGCGCGGGAAGGGGGTGAGCGCGCCCGCGATGGCCTGCGGCGCGCTCAGCGCCAGCGAGCACATGTAGAGCATCATCGGCAGCACCAGCGTCGCCACGTGCACGACGCCCGAGAAGGCGAAGCCGGCCAGCAGCAGGCCCGCGATGGCGACGCCGCGCGTGCCGAACTCCAGGGTCTGGTCGAGGCCGAGCCGCGGCACGATCCTGCCGGCCAGCGCGTAGCCGGAGATGTTGCCGAGCATGATCGCGCCGAAGACGAGGCCGAAGAACTGCATCGGCACCTCCAGCACCTCGACGATCACGAAGGAGATGCCGGAGAGGTAGGCGCCGAGGCCGCCGAACAGGAAGCAGTTGACCAGCGCGTAGCCGAGGAACACGCGGCTGCGCGTCAGCGCCACGAAGGTCTCCAGCAGGCGGATCGGCTGGATCGCCTCCGTGTCCTTCACGCGCACGGATTCGCCGAGGAACAGCGCGACGCAGGCCAGCAGCACCACACCGTAGACGATGATGAAGACGAAGCTCGCGTGCCAGTCGTAGTGCGCCTGCAGGATGCCGCCGATGATCGGCGCGAGGATCGGGCCCAGGCCGAG
>CANMWW010000136.1 GCA_947500965.1 Alphaproteobacteria bacterium | reverse complement strand
TCCCGCGGTTCGAGCGCCACCACGCGAGCCAGGGATGGTCGGGCTGCGTCGCGGGCAGCGCGGGCATGCCGATGCGGCCGGCATAGAGGTCGTAGTCCTCGGGCCACGCCACGTAGGGCGGGTGCGGCAGCATGAAGCCGACGGACATGCAGAAGGGCTCGTCGTCGCCGGCGGCGCGCCGCGCGGCGACGTCCTCGAGCGCGGCGATCGCGGCGTCGGCCGTCTCCATGTCCTTCAGCTGGTAGGAGCTCTGGCCCGGGCCGGAGACGTCGACGCTCGCCCGGTTCGGGTCGTTGGTGTCGTTGAGCGGCCCCATGTCGTGGCGCGCGACGCCGCCATAGTTCGGGCTGTGGTCGCCGACGCTGCGCGCGACGAAGCCATGCATCTGGTCGGGCCCCATGGCGTGGAGCCGGCTGACGAGGATCGGCCTGTAGCCCGCCGCCCCGAGCGCATGCGGCCAGGTGGCGCGGTCCGAGGCGAGGAAGTCGTCGTTGGTCCAGCAGTCCTGCGCGGAGGGATGGCGCGCCGTGAGCATCGACATGCGGCTCGGCACGCAGATGGGCGAGGGGCAGTAGGCATTGTCGAAGACGACGCCGCCCGCCGCGAGCCGGTCGAGGTTCGGCGTGCGCACGAGGCGGTCGCCGTAGCATCCCGCGACCTGCTGCGCGTGCTGGTCGGAGAAGAGGAAGAGGAGGTTCGGGCGCCTGGTGGCCATGGCGACGAGATTGGCGCGCGGCTTCGCCGGGCGTCCACCGAATTGTCTGGCCGCCCCGCGCGGGCGGCCGGGCCGTCAGAACTGCTTCGCGCCCGCCAGCGCCGCGAGCCCCGCGCGCGCGACCTCGAGGTCCTGGTCGCCGCTGCCCGATCCCACGCCGATCGCGCCGATGCAGGCGCCGTCGACGATGACGGGCAGGCCGCCGCGCAGGTTCGTGAAGTGCAGGTCCTGGGCCATGGCGAGCTTGAGCTCGGCGTCGGCCGGTGCGCCACCGGTGGGGGCGCGCACCGACGCGGCGGTCTTCGCCTTGGCGTGGGCGGAGAGGACGGAGAGCGGCTTGGCGCCGTCCATGCGGACCATCGCGAGCATGTGGCCGCCCTCGTCGACGACGACGATGTTCTGCGGCACGCCCATGGCGAGCGCGCGCGCATGCGCGGCGTCGAGGATCCGGCGCGCGCCGTCGAGCGTGAGCCGCAGGTGGGGGACGACGTCTGCCATCTTCAGTCCTTTCGCGCCGCCGCCGGGCGGATCCATACATGCGTGTCGTGGAAGACCGCGCCGCCGTTCGGGGGCGCGGGATCGTCGCCGATCAGCGCGTTGATGCCGAGCCCCTCGGGGAAGTGGCGGTTCGGCCAGATGCTCTCGACCACCAGCACGCCGCGCTGCACGCCGTCGAAGATGCGCGCCTCCAGCGTCACGCGCCCGCGCGCGTTCCCGAGCGTCACGTGGTCGCCCGTGGCGATGCCGGCATCGGCGGCATCGAGCGGGTGGATCATCACGCTCGGCCTGCCCTCGCGCCTGAGCGAGCCCGGCGTCTCGGTGAAGGACGTGTTCAGGAAGTTGCGCGCCGGGGGCGCGAGCATGCGGAAGGGATGCTCGTCGCTGGGGCGCTCCACGATGTCGTGGAAGTCCGGCCACTCCGGCATGCGCGCGCCCCACGGGCCCAGCGCCTTCCAGTCCGGGCGGAAGCGGAACCTGCCCCCGGGATGGCCGAAGCCGTCGAGGAAATGCGCCTTCTCGAAGGAGGGCGTCGCGTCGAGCCAGCGACCCTCGGCGACGGCCTCCGCGCCCGGCCAGCCCGAGGCGCGCAGCGTCGCGTCGATGATCTCCATCTCCGTCATCCGGAAGCCCGGATGCTCCGCGCCGAGCCGCGCCGCTAGGTCGCAGATCACGCGGTGGTTCGAGCGGCATTCGCCTGGCGCCTCGATAAGCTTGCGCCCGACCTGGATCGTCGCGTGCCCGCCCGCCTGGTAGACGTCGTCGTGCTCGAGGAACATCGTCGCGGGCAGCACGATGTCGGCCATCGCGGCGGTGTCGGTCATGAACTGCTCGTGCACGGCGACGAACAGGTCCTCGCGCAGGAAGCCGCGCCGCACCTTGTTCAGGTCGGGGCAGACATTCATCGGGTTGACGTTCTGGACCAGCATCGCCGTGACCGGCGGCCCGCCGCGCAGGTCCGCCGGGTCGTGGTTCAGGATCGCGCCCAGCCGCGACATGTCGAAGACGCGGACCGACGGGTCGCGCCGGTCGAGCCCCTCGATCAGCGTCTTGTCCCAGCGATAGGCGGCGCCGAAGTTCCACAGCGCGCCGCCGCCGCGATGGCGCCACTTGCCGCCGACCGCGGGCAGGCAGCTCACGGCATGGACCATCGACGCGCCGTTGCGCGAGCGCGAGAAGCCGTAGCCGACGCGGATGAAGGCACGCTCGGTGCGGCCATAGGCGCGCGCGAACGCGCGGATGTCATCGACCGCCAGGCCGGTGATGCCGGCGGCCCATTCCGGCGTGCGCGAGGCGAGGTGCGCCTCCAGCCCCGCGGGGTCGTCGGTGTGGCGCGCGAGGTAGTCGCGGTCGGCCATGCCCTCGGCGAAGAGGACGTGCATCACCGCGCAGGCAAGCGCCCCGTCCGTGCCCGGCCGCAGCATGAGGTGGTGGTCGGCGACCTGCGCCGTGGGCGTGCGGTAGGGATCGACGACCCAGAACCGCGCGCCGCGCTCCTTCCGCGCGCGCGCGACATGGGTCATGAAGTTGACCTGGGTCGCCACGGGGTTGCCGCCCCACATCACGACCATGTCGCTTTCCGCGACCTCGCGCGGGTCGACGCCGCTCTGCCGGCCGGTGCCGGCGAGCCAGCCCGCCTGCACGATCCAGGTGCAGATCGTCTTGTCCATGCCCGAGTACTTCATCGCGTGGCGCAGGCGGTTTATGCCGTCGCGCTGCACGAGGCCCATCGTGCCGGCGAAGAAATAGGGCCATACCGCCTCGCTGCCGTGGCGCGTGGCGGCGTCGCGGAAGCGCGAGGCGATCTCGTCGAGCGCCTCGTCCCACGACACCGGCGCGAAGCGGCCCTCGCCCTTGGCCCCGACGCGGCGCAGGGGGCGGGTCAGCCTGTCCGGGTGGTGGATGCGCTCGGCGTAGCGCGCGACCTTCGCGCAGATCACGCCGGCGGTGTAGCCATGCGCCTCGGCCCCGTTGACGCGGCCGATCGTGCGCTCGTCGAGCTTCTCGACCTCGAGCGCGCAGACCGACGGGCAGTCATGCGGGCAGACCGTGCCGTGCATGGTGCCCCGGCGCTTCGAGACGCGCGGGGCGAGGGCGGTTTCGTCTGGCATCGTCGGGCCTTTCGCTCGGGGCGCCAGACTCGCCCCGGCCGGGGCGCCATGCAAGGGGAGGCGCGAGGCGCGCGTTCCCGCGCGGCCCCGGGCGCTGTATTACTGGCCGGCCGCGACCGACCGACCCGAAGCCGCGCGGGAAAGGAGCCCGAACGTGAAAGCCGTGATCCTCGCCGGAGGGAAAGGCACGCGCATCGCCGAGGAGAGCGTGTCGCGACCCAAGCCGCTGATCGAGGTCGGCGGGCGCCCGATCCTATGGCACATCATGAGCTGCTACGCGGCGCACGGCATCACGGAGTTCGTCGTCTGCGCCGGCTACAAGGGCTACATGATCAAGGAGTATTTCGTGAACATGCTCCTGCACCATGCCGACGTGGAGGTCGACATGGTGCGGCGCTCGGTCTCGCATCTCGGCGCGAACCCGCCGCCCTGGAAGGTCACGGTCGTGGACACGGGCCAGGAGACCATGACCGGCGGGCGCCTCCGCCGGGTCGCGCCCTTCCTGTCGCCGGGCGAGACCTTCTGCATGACCTATGGCGACGGCGTCAGCGACGTCGACATCGGCGCGACCATCGCCTTCCACCGCGCGCAGAAGGTCGCGGCCACGATGACGGTCGTGCGGCCGCCCGCGCGCTTCGGCGCGGCGGAGCTCGACGGCGACCGCGTCGTCGCCTTCCGCGAGAAGACGCAGGCCGACAGCGGCTTCATCAATGGCGGCTTCTTCGTGCTCGAGCCCTCGGTGCTCGACCTGGTCGAGGGCGACGCCACCGTGTGGGAGCGCGCGCCGCTCGAGCGGCTCGCCGCGTCGGGCCAGCTCGCCGCGTTCCGCCACACCGGCTTCTGGCAGCCGATGGACACGCTGCGCGAGAAGCTCATGCTCGAGGAACTCTGGGAAAGCGGCAGGGCGCCCTGGCTCAGGCGATGAATCCCGCCGCCGACTTCTGGGCTGGCCGGCGCGTCCTGCTGACCGGGCACACGGGCTTCAAGGGCAGCTGGCTCGCGCACTGGCTCGCGCGGCTCGGCGCGCGCGTGCATGGCCTCGCCCTGCCGCCGCAGACGCGGCCGAGCCTGCACGTGCTCTGCGCCGCCACGCCCGCGCTCGGCGAGACGATCGGCGACATCCGCGATCCCGCGACCTGCGCCGCCGCGATGGAGGCGGCCTCGCCCGAGATCGTGCTGCACCTCGCCGCGCAGGCGCTGGTCCGGCGCTCCTACCGCGAGCCGGCCGCGACCTACGCGACGAACGCGATGGGCACGCTCAACCTGCTTGAGGCCGCGCGCAGCCGGCCCGGCCTGCGCGCGATCCTCGTGGCGACCACCGACAAGGTCTATCGCAACGACGGCGCCGGGCGCGCCTTCCGCGAGGACGACCCGCTCGGCGGCCACGACCCCTACAGCGCGTCCAAGGCCGCGGCGGAGATCGTCGTGGAGTCCCATCGCGCGAGCTTCCTCGCCTCCGCCGGGATCGGCGTCGCGACGGCCCGCGCCGGCAACGTGATCGGCGGCGGCGACTGGTCGGAGGACCGGGTCGTGCCCGACCTGCTGCGCGCGCTCGACGCCGGGCGCCCGGTGGAGCTGCGCTATCCCGGCGCCGTGCGTCCCTGGCAGCACGTGCTGGAGCCGCTGGCGGGATACCTGCGCCATGCGCAGGCGCTGGCGGAGGATCCCGGGCGCACGCCTGCCGCGCTCAACTTCGGCCCGGATCCCGGCGCGTTCCTCACCGTGCGCGACCTCGTCGAGCGCTTCTCCACGCGCTTCTCGGGCCGGCCGGGCTGGACGGCGCAGCCGGGCGACCATCCCGCGGAGGCCGGCTACCTCACGCTCGATTCCGCGCGCGCGGCCGAGGCGCTCGGCTGGCGGCCGCGCCTGTCCGCCGACGCCGCCATCGACTGGACCGCCGGCTGGCATGCCGCGCTCGCCGCGGGCGCGCCTGCGCGCGACCTCGTCCTCGCCGACATCGAACGCTACGAAGGCACGGCCCCATGACGACGCTCACCTGCCGCTCCTGCGGCGCGCCGCTCTCCCGCAGCTTCGTCGACCTCGGGCGCACGCCGCTCGCCAACAGCTACGTGCCGCCGCATGCCGCCGGCGCGCCCGACCCGACCTTCCCGCTGCACGCGCGCATCTGCGACGCCTGCCTCCTGGTGCAGGTGGAGGCCGTGACGCCACCCGAGGACATATTCGGCGAGTATGCCTATTTCTCGTCCTATTCGTCGTCATGGGTTGCGCACGCGAAGCGGTTCTGCGAGGACGCGACGCGCCGCTTCGGCCTTTCTCCCTCGAGCCTCGTCGTCGAGGTCGCGAGCAACGACGGCTACCTGCTGCGCCATTTCCTCGCCGCGGGCATCGGCGTGCTCGGCATCGAGCCCGCCGCCAACGTCGCGGAGGCCGCGAAGGCGCTCGGCATCCCCGTGGAGGTGCGGTTCTTCGGGCGCGCGGCCGCGGCCGACCTCGTCGCCGCGGGGCGCGCGGCCGACCTGGTCGTCGCCAACAACGTCCTCGCGCACGTGCCCGACCTCAACGACTTCGTCGCCGGCCTCGCCCGCGTGCTGAAGCCCGCGGGCGTGCTGTCGGTCGAGTTCCCGCACCTCCTCAACCTCGTCCGCGAGGTGCAGTTCGACACGATCTACCACGAGCACTACTGCTACTTCTCGCTGCTGGCCGTGGAGCGCGCCTTCGCGCGCCACGGGATCCGCGTCTTCGACGTCGAGACGCTGCCCACGCATGGCGGCAGCCTGCGCGTCCTCGCCTGCCGCGCCGACGGCGCGCCGCGCGCGGAGGCGCCGGGCCTGGCGCGCGTGCGCGCGGCCGAGCGGGCCGCGGGCCTCGACCGCGTGGAGGCCTATGCGGGCTTCCAGGCGAAGGTCGATGCCGTGCGCGACGCGCTGCTCGCCTTCCTGCGGCGCGCGCGGGCCGAGGGACGCAGGGTCGCGGCCTATGGCGCGGCGGCGAAGGGCAACACGCTGCTGAACTACTGCGGCATCGGCACGGACCTCGTCGAGTACGTGGTCGACCTCAACCCCCACAAGCAGGGGCGCCTGCTGCCCGGCTCGCGCCTGATTGTCCACGCGCCCGCGCGCCTCGCCGAGACGCGACCCGACTACGTGCTGGTCCTGCCCTGGAACATCGCCGCGGAGATCACGTCGAGCATGGCGCATGTGCGCGGCTGGGGCGGGCGCTTCGTGG
>CANMWW010000135.1 GCA_947500965.1 Alphaproteobacteria bacterium | reverse complement strand
CTCCCCCGGCCGCGCATCGCGCGGATGGGGGAGGTGGCGCGCGCCGACAGGCGCGCGACGGAGGGGGCAGGCGGCTCCCTCTCCGCGAGCAGACCGCCAGCGCCTGACCACCGCGGCCTGCGGCTTGCGCGACCGCCCGAGCGCTTGCCCTCCCCGTCGCCGCGCTGGCGCGCGGCGCCACCCCTCCCATCCGCGCCATGCGCGGACGGGAGGGGAGCCGGAACATCTGGCTTCTCCCCCGGCCGCGCATCGCGCGGATGGGGGAGGTGGCGCGCGCCGACAGGCGCGCGACGGAGGGGGCAAGGATCCGGGCGCGCGCAGCACGCGCGCGGCAAGAAACCTCGCCAGAGCAGGAATTCCGCTTGGAATTCCTGCTCTGGCGAGAATTCCTGGCGCTACATCCGCGCGGGGCGCTCGATGCCGACGAGGGCGAAGACGCGGTCGAGGATGGCGAGGCTCGCCTCGACGAGGCGCAGGCGCGAGGCGCGCAGGGCCTCGTCCTTCTCCGACAGGACGTGGCAGGCCTGGTAGAAGCTGTTGAACTCCTGCGCGAAGAGGAAGGCCCATTCGCAGAGGATGTTCGGCGCGCGCTTGTCGATCGTGCCGCCGACGGCGTCGCAGAAGCCGTGCATGAGCAGCATCAGGCGCCGCTCCGCGTCGGCGCCGGGCGCGCGCAGTTCGCCGGGCGCGAAGCCGCGCTCGGCCGCCTTGTCGAGCAGCGAGCGCGCGCGCACGGCGGTGTAGACGAGGTAGGGCCCGGTCTTGCCCTCGAAGCGCGTGAAGCGCTCGAGGTTGAAGACATAGTCGGAGAGCCGGTGGTTCACGAGGTCGGCGAAGCGCAGCGCGGAGATGCCGACGACGCGCGCGACCTCGCGCTTCTCCTCCTCGCCGGCGTCCTCGGCGAGGCCGGCCTCGGCAAGGCGCTTCATCGCCTCGTCCGTCGCCATGGTGATGAGGTCGCCCAGCTTCATGACGCCGCCGGCGCGCGTGCGGAAGGGCTTGCCGTCCGGCCCGTTCACCGTGCCGAAGCCGACATGCTCCATCGCCATGCCGCCGGAGATGCCGGCCAGGCGCGCGGCGCGGAAGACCTGCTCGAAATGCAGGTGCTGGCGCTGGTCGACGACGTAGAGCGATTCGTCGAAGCGGCCCTCGGCGCGCGCCTCGATCGTCGCGAGGTCGGTCGTGCCGTACATCGCGCCGCCATCGGACTTCACGAGGATGAGCGGCGGGATCTCCTTCTGGTCGCCCTCGCGCGCCACGCGCACGATCTCCGCGCCCTCGGAGATCTCGACATGGCCGCCGACGCGCATGCGCGCGACCATCGGCGCGATGCGGTCGTTGACCGTGCTCTCGCCGTCCCAGAGGTCGAAGGCGACGTTGAGGCGCGCGAACTCGCCGCGCAGCGTGCCGACCGAGACGGCGATGAAATGGTCCCAGAGCGCGCGGTAGCCCGGCCGGCCGGATTGCAGCTCGGCGGTGGCGCGGCGCGCGGCCTCGCGGAAGGCCGGGTCGTCCTTGGCGCGCTGCGCGGCCTGCGGGTAGAGGCGCTCGAGGTCCTCGATCGTCACCGGCGACGCGGACGGGAAGGGCCCGTGCGCGCCGGGAACGAACCACGGCGCCGCAGGGTCGGCGCGCTCGATCTCCGCGATCAGCATGCCCATCGGCAGGCCCCAGTCGCCGAGGTGGATGTCGCTGACGACCTCGTGGCCGGCGAAGCGCAGCACGCGCTGCAGCGTGTCGCCGATGATCGAGGAGCGCAGGTGGCCGACATGCATCGCCTTGGCGACGTTCGGCCCGCCGAAGTCGACGAGGATGCGGCGCGGCGGCGCGGCCGGCGCGACGCCGAGGCGCGGGTCGCCCGCGAGGTCGCGCGTCGCCTCGGCGATCGCGGCGTCCGTCGCCGAGAGGTTGATGAAGCCCGGGCCCTCCACCGTCGCCGCGGCGATCATGGGCACGCCCTGGAGCGCCGCCACCACGGCGGTGGCGAGCTCGCGCGGGTTGCGCCGCGCGGCCTTGGCCGCGGCCATGGCGCCGTTGCACTGGAACTGGCAGAGCTCGGGACGGCGCGAGACGTCGACCGCGCCGAGCGCGGGATCCAGCCCGGCGGCGGCGAAGGCCGCGCGCACGTGGTTCTCGAGGCGCTGGCGCAGCGCGATCGCTTGCGTGGGGGACATCGCTCGCTTTCCTGTTGCGGCGCGGGGTTTAGCGCCCCCGCGCCGGGGCCGCAACAGCCGCGCCGCTTGACGCGCGGGCCGGGGCCGGGGCACCTCCTGCGCATGGCAGAGACACTTCCCCGCCGCGCCCTCGTCGCCGCCGGCCTCGCCGCGGCCATGGCGCCCCTGCCCCGCGAGTCCGGGGCCACGCCAGCCGAGGCGCGCGACCTGCTGCAGCGGCTCGCGCCGGGTGCCGCGCGCGAGGGCCGCGTCGCCCTGCGCATCGAGGCGATCGTCGACAATGGCGCGCAGGTGCCGCTGGTCGTCTCCGTCGAAAGCCCGATGACCGAGGCCGACCACGTGCGCGCGCTCCATGTCGTCGCCGACGGCAATCCCGCGCCGGGCGTCGCCAGCTTCGCCTTCACGCCGCGCGCCGGGCGCTGCGAGGTGTCGATGCGCCTGCGCCTCGCGCGCTCGCAGCGCGTGGTCGCGCTCGCCGAGATGAGCGACGGCAGCCTCTGGACCGCCAGCCGCGAGGTCACGGTGACCGTCGGCGGCTGCTCGGCCTGAGGCGCGCGATGTCCGCCGACCTTGCCCCGCGCGTGCGCCTTCCCGCCTCGGCCAGGCGCGGCGAGGTCGTGGAGGTCCGCGTCCTCGTCCAGCACCCGATGGAATCCGGGCAGCGCCGCGACGAGGCCGGCCGCCTCGTGCCGCGCCGCATCCTCAACGCGCTGGTCGTGCGCTACCTTGGCCGCGAGGTGATGCGCATGCGCCTCGAGCCCGCCATCGCGGCCAATCCCCTGCTCGGCTTCTTCCTGCGCGCCGAGGAGACGGGCATGGTCGAGCTGGAATGGACCGACGACGACGGGACCATCCACCGGTCCAGCCACAGGCTGAACGTCGCCGGCTGAGCCGGCGGGAAAGGAACGCCATGTCGCCCGCACGGCCCTTCGACGAGGAGGGCCTCGCCCTGCTCGAGGAATTCCTGATGTCCGAGCGGTCGCCCGAGCACTGCATGCAGCTCTCGGAGCTCGACGGGCTGCTCGCCGGCATCGCCGCCGGGCCGGCGCCCGTGCCGATGGAGGAATGGCTGCCCGTGGCGATGGACGGCGAGCCCGCCTTCGCCTCGCCCGAGGAGCGCGCGCTGGTGCTCGGCCTGCTGGCGCGGCGGCTGGAGGACACCGAGGCGACGCTGCGCCAGGAGCCCGAGGCCTACGCGCCGCTGTTCTGGGAGGACGATCGCGGCGAGCCCTACGCCGCCGACTGGGCCGAGGGCTTCCGCGAGGCGATGCGGCTGCGCGCCGAGGACTGGGCGCCGCTGCTGGAGGACGAGGAGGCGAACGTGCTGCTGACGCCGATCGCCGCGCTCTGGGACGAGCAGGACGCGCGCGACGACCTCGACCCGTCGGAGCAGGCGCGCATGCGCGACGAGGCGACCCAGCTGGTCCAGGCCTCGGTCGTCGGGATCTACCGCTACTGGTACAGGCGCGGGCGCGCCGCCGCCGGCTGAGCGGCGCCGCGGGGGCGGGGCTGGCGATGGACGCGACGCCGGGGCGAGGCATGGCGGGGCTCGCCGCGCGCCTGCTCGCGCTGCTCCTGCTCGCGGGCTGCGCGCAGGAGATGACGGCGGCCCAGGTCGAGCTGTTCCAGCCGCCGATCGTCGCGACCGCCGCGCCGGCGCGGCCGCTGCGCGGCTCCTTCAGCCTGGAGAACAACACGACGCGCGTCGGCCTCGCGCCGATGCGCCCGCTGGTCCCCGCCTATGCCGGGCCCGGCCGGCTGCTGGCGAGCTGGAACCCGCATCCCTCCGGCGTCGCAGGAAGGCCCGTCTTCGTCGTCATGCATGGCGGGCACGGGCTCGTGCCCGGCAATTTCGCCACGGCGCTCTGGCTGCGCCGCGACCTTGGCGCGAGCGTGCTCGTCCTCGATTCCTTCTGGAGCCGCGGCATCGAGGAGAACTGGCTCGAGCGCACGCGCTACGGCGCGAACATGCGCGTGCTCGAC
Source organism: Alphaproteobacteria bacterium (assembly GCA_947500965.1). Classification (GTDB taxonomy): domain Bacteria; phylum Pseudomonadota; class Alphaproteobacteria; order CACIAM-22H2; family CACIAM-22H2; genus CAIOSQ01. The sequence goes on along the minus strand of CANMWW010000135.1, from coordinate 2,353 downwards.
GCGATCGCCGCGGCGCGCTGGCTGCGCGACACGCAGGGCACGGACCCGCGCGGCACGTTCCTGGTCGGCGACAGCCAGGGCGGCTGGACGGCGCTGCGCCTGTTCACCGACGAGCCCTTCCTCGAGGGCGCGCGCGCCGGGCTCTTCCGCGGCGGCATCGCGCTCTACCCGGTCTGCCGCTCCAGCGGCACGGCCTTCAGCCCGCGCCTCGGGCCCTATTCCGGGCCGGTCATCGTCTTCACCGGCGGGCGCGACACCGCGACGCCGCCCGACCAGTGCCCGCGCGAGACCTTCGCGCGCGCCGCGGCCTGGACCCACTACCCCGACCAGACGCATGGCTGGGACACCGCCAACCGCGGCGCGCACAGCCCTGCGGTCGACGGCGAATGCGGCCGCGCGATGAACAGCTACAACCAGTTCGCGGTCTGCCGCAGCGACGCCACCACCGCCGACATGCGCCGGCGCATCGCCGAATTCGTCGCCGCGCGGCGCGCGGGACAATGACACGAGACGGGAGAACGCCCATGGACAAGCCAGCCGCCATCGCCCATCGCCCGACCATCGCCGGCACGCGCCACATGGTCTCGACGGGGCACTACCTCGCCTCGCACGCGGCCTTCGCCATCCTCGAGGCCGGGGGCAACGCCATCGACGCCGGCGTCGCGGCGGGCATCGCGCTGGGCGTGCTGCAGAGCGACATCGTGAACGTCGCGGGCGTCGCGCCGATCCTCGTGAAGCCCGCGGGCGAGGACCGCGTGTGGTCGGTGGCGGGGCTGGGCGGCTGGCCGCGCGCGCTCGACCCGACGCTGTTCCAGCGCGCGCATGGCGGCAGCATCCCAGCGGGCCTGCTGCGCACGGTCGTGCCCGCCGCGCCGGCCGCGTGGATCGCCGCGCTCGCGCGCTGGGGCACGATGGGCTTCGGCGAGGTCGCCGCCGCCGCGACGCGCTTCGCGGGCGAGGGCTTCGCCATGTACCCGCTGATGGCGGAGTCGCTCGCCAACAACCAGGCGTCGCTCGCGCGCTGGCCGTCGACCGCCGCGATCTACCTGCCCGGCGGCCGGCCGCCGCGCGCGGGCGAGCGCTTCGTGCAGGAGGACCTCGCGCGCAGCCTGCGCTACATGGCCGACGAGGAGCGCCGCGTCGCCGCCACGAAGGGCCGCGCGGCCGGGCTGCGCGCGGCGCGCGACGCGTTCTACGCGGGCGACATCGCGCGGACGATCGTGCGCTTCCACGAGGAGAATGGCGGGCTGCTGCGCGCCGACGACCTCGCCGCGTTCGAGCCGGAGGTCGAGCCCGCGGTCGCGACGCGCTTCCGCGGCATCGACGTCCATTCCTGCCCGGCCTGGTGCCAGGGCCCGGTGCTCGGGATGATGCTGCGCCTCGTCGACGGGCTCGACCTCGCGGGCATGGGCCACAACAGCCCGGCCTACATGCACGCGGTGGCGGAGGCGATGAAGCTCGCCTTCGCCGACCGCGAGGCCTTCCTGGGCGACCCGCGCTTCGTCGACGTGCCGCTCGGCATGCTGCTGTCGGAGGAATACGCCGCGCGCCGCCGCGCGCTGATCCGTCCCGACCGCGCCTGGCCGGGCATGCCGCCCTCCGGGCGCGAGGGCGCCGGTACCCCGCCGGGCAGCCCCGGCGCGCCGCCGCCGCCGCGCGACACGTCCTACGCCTGCGTCGTCGACGCGGCCGGCAACGTCTTCTCCGCGACGCCGAGCGACGTGGCGATGGACTCGCCGGTCATCCCCGGCACCGGGCTCTGCCCGTCCTCGCGCGGCTCGCAGAACTGGGCCGATCCCGCGCATCCCTCGGGCGTCGCGCCGGGCAAGCGCCCGCGCCTGACGCCGAGCCCCGCGCTCGCCATCGGCCGCGAGGGCCCGCATGCCGGCATGGTCATGCCCTTCGGCACGCCGGGCGGCGACGTCCAGCTGCAGGCGATGCTGCAGGTCTTCCTCAACATCTTCGTCTTCGGCATGGGCGAGCAGGAGGCCGTCGAGGCGCCGCGCTTCGCCACCCACAGCTTCCCGGATTCCTTCGAGCCGCATCGCTACCAGCCGGGCTGGCTCAACCTCGAATCCCGCCTGCCCCGCGCGTCGGGCGAGGCGCTCGCCGCGCTGGGACACGACGTGCACTGGTGGCCCGACTACGTGTGGCGCGCCGGCGCGGTCTGCGTCGTGCGCCGCGACCCGGCGAGCGGCTTCCTGCTCGGCGGCGCGGACCCGCGCCGGCCCTGCTACGCGATGGGATGGTGAGCGGCGGCCGCGGCATGACGGGCCGGGGCTCCTCGCCTACCCAATTAAATGTCGTTTAGCAGGCCGAATTACAGCCAAAAACATTGCCAGTCTAGGTATTG
>CANMWW010000134.1 GCA_947500965.1 Alphaproteobacteria bacterium | reverse complement strand
GGGATCCTCAGCATCTTCCCGGTCTCCGCGGCATAGCCCGCGATCGAGGCCGTGTTCAGCGGCACGCGCAGCCCGGCTCTGGGCACGGGAATGCGGTCGTTCTGGAAATGCGTGGCCTCCAGCCACTTCTTCCCGCCCTCGCGGCGGACCAGGAAGATCGTGCCTGCCTCGGAGCCCGTCAGCTTGCGGCTGTGGGTGAGCACCCGGCCCATCATCTCGTCCGAGGAGACGCTGGCCGAGATCGAGAGGAACTCGCTGAAGTCTATCGTCCTGCCCATGCGCGATCGGACCCTTTCGGACCGTTTTCGCGGCAGGCTACACCGGAATGGATGCTCCAGGCATCCGGTCCGTCAGACCGTCGCCTTGGGCTTCGTGGCGAGGTGCTCCTGCAGCCGGGGCATCAGCTCGACCAGGTTGCAGGGACGATGGCGGTTGTCGAGCTGCCACCGGAGGATCTCCTCCCAGCCATCGCGGCAGGCGGAGGGGGAGCCGGGCAGGGCGAAGACATAGGTGCCGCCGGCGACGCCGCCGACCGCGCGGCTCTGGATCGTCGAGGTCCCGATCTTGGGCCAGCTGATCCAGCGGAACATCTCGCCGAAGCCATCGATGCGCTTCTCCAGCAGGGACTCCACGGCCTCGGGCGTCACGTCCCGGCCGGTGACGCCGGTCCCGCCGGTGGAAACGACGACGTCGACCTGGCTGTCGGCGATCCAGGCGCGGATGGCGCCGGCGATCTCCGCCACGTCGTCGCGCACGATGCGGCGCGCATGCACCACGTGGCCGTCTCGGCGGATCATCTCGGCGAGCGCGTCGCCGGACCTGTCGTCGGCGGCGCCCCGGGTGTCGGAGACCGTCAGGATCGCGATGTTGACCGGCAGGAAGGGGCGGCTCTCATCGATCTTTGGCATTGGGGCCGATCGCTCTGGCTGTCAGGGACACCGGAGGAACGTAGCTCGGCCAGGCGCCCTGGGCGACCGCGTCGAGCGAGGGGGCGGGCTGCCCCATGCGCTCCGAATACATCCAGTAGGAGTAGAGGACGCGGGTGATGAAGTGCCGCGTCTCGGGCGAGGGCAGCGTCTCGATCGCCAGCAGCGCGTCCTCGCGGGTCTCCTCGTCGCGCTGGTCGCGGCGCTGCTTCCAGCGCACCACGGTGCCGGGGCCCGCGTTGTAGGACGCGGCGAGGCGGATGAGGTCGCCGCCGACCGGCTCGCTCTCCAGCAGCTGCTGCAGGTAGCGCTGGCCCAGCGTCATGTTGAACGACGGGTCGTGGAGCCGCGCGCTCCTGACCGGCCCGCCATTCAGCATCGCCGCGGTGCGTGGCATGAGCTGCATCAGGCCGCGCGCGCCGGCGGGGCTGACGGCACGGGGGTCGAAGCGCGATTCCTGGCGGATGAAGGCGTAGACGAGGGCCGGGTCCACCGCGAAGCCCTCGCTGGGCTGCCATGGCGGGATCGGGTAGGCGCTCGAATCGAAGGGGCGGGTGTCCTCGCCGCTGTCGCGCCCGAGCCTCGCGGCCAGGCCCGAGAGGTTCGCGCGCAGGGCGACCGCGAAGAGGGCGGTGCGCTGGTCGCGCGGCGCCGCCTCGGCGAGGCGGGCGAACTCGGCCTCGGCCCGGGCCTGCTGGCCGGCCTGCAGGAGCATGAAGCCGCGCTGGCCCGCCGGGTGGCGCTGCAGGGCCGAGATCTGCTCCTGCGTGGTCTCCGGCATCTCCCAGTTGAAGGGCATGCCGCGGCCGAGCGAGCGGATGGCGAGGAGGCCGTAGAAGCTGCGCGGATGCTTCGCCGCCACCTCGAGCCAGGGGTCGACCCGGTCGAAGCGCCTTGCCCGGAGGTGCGAGCGCGCCGCCCAGAAGCCTGCCGCCGAGACTTCCCAGGCATGGGCGCGCGGCAGGCGGGCGAGGTCCTCGAAATGGCCCGCGGCCGAGGCGAAGTCCTCTAGCGCGAAGGCCGCCAGGCCGGCGACCCAGTAGGCGCGCGGCGCGTTCGACCGCGGGGCGGCCTCGCGGGAGATCCTCAGCGCGCCGGCTTCGTCGTCGCGGGCGAAGAGGCCGGCGGCGATGCGGGTCAGGAAATGGTCCTGCTCGGCCTCGGTCACCAGGCGGCGGCCCTCGGCGGCCCGGACCGCCGCCTCTGCCTTGTTGAGCTCGGCGGCGCGCATCGACGCGACGAGCCGGGCGCGAAGCCGGTCTCGGGCGGCGGCGTCCTTGCGCGACAGGTCGCCCCGGCCGGGCGGCATGCGCGCCTCCTTGCCGGGGCCGAGGTCGTTGATCGCCGCCCCGGGGGAAACCGCCCTGGCGGCCCGGCTGGCCGGCCTGTCGAGCCCGGCGCCGGGGTGGAGCGCGGCCGCGGCGGCGCGGATGGCCGGGACGTCGCGGTGGTCCGGGTTGTCGCGCAGCCAGCCGGCGAACTCGGCGGCGCGCGGCTTCGCCTCGGGCGACAGCAGGTACTCGGCGCGGACATCGGCGGCGAGGCGCGTGTCGCCCACGCGCTCGAGCGCGCGGCTGGCGGTCCGGAGGTCGCCGCGGCCGGCCGCGGCGAAGGCCTCGCGATAGGTGGACGCGTCGGTGGGCTCGAGCGGCTGGGGCAGGGAGAGGTTGGAGGGGCGCACATGCGGCCCGAGCCGGATGATCGCGGCGCTGTCGGTCGCCGCGGCGTCCCGCTGCGCCTCCAGGGTGACCGGGAACTGCGCGCGCGCACCGTCCGGCAGGAAGCCGAGCATGCCGGCCAGAGACGCCACGAGGATGGCGATCCGGCCGATCGGCGAGGCGGCTTGCGCGCGCCTTGAAGTATTCCTGCGTCTGCCCAGCATGGCGGCGAGTCAGGTACAGGACTGGCCGCAAGGCGATCAAGCAGAAATTGTCAGGTTTTCCAAGTGGATGTGGAAAAGTTTATTTCTGTTCGTGCACTTCGTTTAATTTGCCGGGCCCGACAATTTGTTTTTGATCGTCAATAAATCACGCCACGACTCCCTCTTCTGTCCGGGAGAGCGCAAGAGATAGGCGGGATGAAATGTTGCGATTGTTTGCAGGCTCCGGCCAGAGGGCAGGCGGTAGTCGTGCCACCTGCCGCGCAGGCGGCCGATGCCGCCGGTGGTGCCGAGCAGCGCCTGCGCCGCGGAGGCGCCGAGCAGGACGAGGATCTCGGGCGAGGCGAGCTCGATCTGGCGCTGGATGAAGGGCAGGCAGGCGGCGACCTCGGCCGTGGTCGGCGGCCGGTTGCCGGGCGGCCGCCAGTAGATGGCGTTGGCGATGTAGACGTTCGTCGCGCGGTCGAGGCCGATCCAGCCGAGCATCCGGTCGAGCAACTGGCCCGAGACCCCGACGAAGGGCTTGCCCTGGCGATCCTCGTCGGCGCCCGGCGCCTCCCCGACCAGCATGACCCGCGAGCCCGGGACGCCGTCGCAGAACACCGTGCTGGTGGCGGTCATCTTCAGGCTGCAGCCATCGAAGCCGCGCAGCGCGGCCTCCAGCTCGGCGAGCGTGCCGGCCGCCGCGGCCAGGGCCCGGGCGCTCGCGGCGGCCTCGGCGCCGCCCGCGGTGGACAGGCCCTGGGCGGGAGCGGCCGCCGCCGCCTCGGGGGCGGGCCGTGCCGACCCGGGAGATGGAGGGTCCGCCGGCATGGCCGCGGGGATGGCGGGGGCGAGGCGGGACGGCGCGGCGGGCGCGGCGGCGAAGCGGTCGACCGGCGCGTCGGCGATCGCCTCGTCGGCGCCCATCTCGACCAGCCAGGCCAGGGTCGCGAGGTCGTTCGACATGCAAGCACCGTAGCATGGCGGACATGGCTTGCCCTATATGACGGTCCCACCAGTGGCGAGAAGCGGGTCAATCGAATGTCGCGCGATCGGATGGACTACGACGTCGTGATCGTCGGTGCGGGGCCCGCCGGGCTGGCCGCCGCGATCCGCCTCAGGCAGCTCGCGATCGAGCATGGCCGCGAACTCTCCGTCTGCGTGCTCGAGAAGGGCTCGGAGGTCGGCGCCCATATCCTCTCCGGCGCCGTGATGGAGCCGCGCGCCCTCGACGAGCTGATCCCCGACTGGCGCGAGAAGGGGGCGCCGCTGGACACGCCGGCGCGCGAGGACAGGTTCCTGTTCCTCACGGCGAAGCGGGCCATCCGCCTGCCGACGCCGCCGCAGATGAACAACCACGGCAACTACATCGTCAGCCTGGGCAACGTGTGCCGCTGGCTGGCGCAGCAGGCCGAGGCGCTGGGCGTCGAGATCTTCCCGGGCTTCGCCGCGGCCGAGGTGCTGTACGCCGAGGATGGCCGCGTCAGCGGCGTCGCCACCGGCGACATGGGCATCGGCAAGGACGGCGAGAAGACCGCCGGCTACCAGCCGGGCGTCGAGCTGCATGGCCGGGCCACCCTGTTCGCGGAGGGCGTGCGTGGCTCGCTCGCCAAGAAGCTGTTCGAGCGCTTCGACCTGCGCGACGGCGTCGGCCCGCAGACCTTCGGCCTCGGCATCAAGGAGCTCTGGGAGATCGACCCCGCCCGGCACAGCGAGGGCACGATCATCCACACGATCGGCTGGCCCCTCGACTGGGAGACCTATGGCGGGTCGTTCCTCTACCATCTCGGCGCGAACCAGGTCGCCGTCGGCTTCGTGACCGGCCTCGACTACCGCAACCCCTACCTGTCGCCCTTCGAGGAGTTCCAGCGCTTCAAGACGCATCCCGCGATCCGCGGCTTCTTCGAGGGCGGGCGGCGCGTGGCCTACGGCGCGCGCGCCATCAACGAGGGCGGCTTCCAGGCCATCCCCCGGCTCGTCTTCCCGGGCGGCGCCATCATCGGCTGCTCGGCCGGGTTCGTGAACGTCCCGAAGATCAAGGGCAGCCACACCGCCATGAAGTCCGGCATGCTCTGCGCCGAGGCCGCCTTCGCGGCGCTGGCGCAGGACGGGCCCGTGGGCACGCTCGACGCCTACCCGGCGGCGCTGGAGGCGTCCTGGGTCTGGGAGGAGCTGCGTTCCGTGCGCAACATCCGCCCGGCCTTCCAGAAGGGCCTCTATGTCGGCCTCGCGCACGCGGCGCTCGACACCTACGTCTTCCGCGGCAAGGCCCCGTGGACGCTGCGCCACCACGCGGACAACGAATCCCTTCGCCCCCTGGCCGCCTCCGCCCCGATCGCCTACCCGAAGCCGGATGGCAGGATCTCCTTCGACCGCCTCTCGTCGGTGTTCCTCTCGAACACCAACCACGAGGAGAACCAGCCGGCCCACCTGAAGCTCAGGGATCCCTCGGTCCCGGTCGCCCACAACCTCGCGCTCTACGACGCGCCGGAGCAGCGCTACTGCCCGGCCGGCGTCTACGAGATCGTGGGGAGGGAGGACGCGTCGGGCCCTCGCCTGCAGATCAACGCGCAGAACTGCGTGCACTGCAAGACATGCGACATCAAGGACCCGACCCAGAACATCGACTGGACGGTCCCCGAGGGCGGCGGGGGCCCCAACTACCCGAACATGTAGCCCTGCCGCGCGGCCGCCCGCCGCGCTATGTTGCACGACGATGCCGCATCGCCCGACGAGACGACCCTGGCTGGGCCGCGCGACCGCGCCGCTCCTCGCCTTCCTCGCAGCCTTCGCGCCGGACGCGGCGTCGCTGGCCTCCACCGACGTGGTGCAGCCCTCGCGCAGCCCGGTCGGCAACTACCTCGCCGCGCGCCACGCCGAGCGCCAGCGCGACCAGGCGAGCGCGGCGCGCTTCTTCGAGGCCGCCCTGCGCGGCGAGGCCGGCAACTTCGACATGGAGCAGCGCCTGCACGCCGCGCTGGTCGCCGAGGGCGACTTCCCGCGCGCCCTCGCGGCCGCGCGGCGCATCGCCGAGCGCTCCCCGGCCAACGCCGCGGCTGCGCTGACCCTGGCGGTCGACGCGGTGGCCCGCGGCGAATGGGACGAGGCAGGCAGGCGCCTGGCGGAGATCCCGCTGCAGGGCGTGAACCGGCTGCTCTTCCCGCTGCTGCGCGCCTGGGCGGAGGCCGCGCGTGGCAACGCCTCCGCGCTCGACGCCATGAAGCCCATCGCCGACATGGCCGAGTTGCGCGGGATCGTGGACTTCCACTCCGCGCTCGTCTCGGCCCTGCTCGGGCGCCACGACGACGCCGAGGCCGCGTTCCGCCGGGTCACCGGCGCCGACGGCGCGCTGACCCCGCGCGTGGCCGAGGCCTTCGTGGCCTTCCTGCTGGAGCGCGGGCGCGACGCCGAGGCGCGCGCGATGCTCGACGCCGCGTCCGCCCGCGACCGCGACTCCCTCGCCTTCGCGATGCTGCGCGCCCAGGTCGAGCCGGGCGGGCGCAGGCCCGCGTCCACGGACGCGCGCGCCGGCTTCGCGGCCGCGCTCTTCGACGTGGCCACCGTCCTGCGCGGCGAGGGCGACGGCGCGCTCTCCATGCCCTATGCGAGGCTCGCCACCGTGCTGGCGCCGGCCGACGCGGGCGCGCTCCTGCTCGTGGGCGACGTCCTCGACCAGCAGAAGCGCCATGCCGACGCGATCGCGGCCTTCGGCCGGATCGAGCAATCCT
>CANMWW010000133.1 GCA_947500965.1 Alphaproteobacteria bacterium | reverse complement strand
TCACCTCGCGCTGCATGCGCTCGGCCATCTCGCCCATGCGCGGCTCGATCTGCTTCCAGTCGAGGCGCAGCAGGCGATCGAGCGGCGCGACGCGCGGCGCCACCTCCGGGGAGAGCTGCAGGCGCCCGTTGGCCATGCCGGACTGCATGCCGTTGCCGAAGGCGGTCTGCACCTCGGTCGACATCGCGTGGTCGACGAAGGCGAGCACGAGGTCGCGGTTGCGTACCTTCTGCGGCACGTGGAAGGAGAGCACGCCCACGGGCGCGCCCTCGGACGGGATCACGACCTCGAGCGGCACGCCGCCATCGCGGATCTGCCAGGCGCGCGCGCCGCCGATGCTCGCCACCGTCGCCTCGCCGCGCTGCAGCAGCGCGGGCAGCTCGTTGGGCGACTTGAACCAGCGGAAGACGTTGGGCCGCAGCTCGCGCAGCGCGCGGAAGCCGGGCTCGAGGTTGGTCTCGCTGCCGCCATGCAGCCGCGCGGCGATGACGACCAGCTCGTAGAAATAGCCGCCGGCGATGTCCGGCAGCAGGAGCTGGCCCTTGAACCGAGGCTGCCAGAGGTCGGCCCAGGCCGTGATCGGCGGCTGCACGCGGTCGCTGCGATAGGCGAGCCCGTTCTCGACGTAGTTGAAGCCCACGGCCTTGCGGTCGTAGGCGTCGTAGAAGAGCGGGTCGACGTCGCGCAGGTTCGGCACCATCTCCGGCGTGATGTCGAGGAAGAGCCCCGGCACGCCGAGCGCCTTCATCGCGACGGGCAGCGACAGGAAGGGCAGGTCGATCTCCGGCTCGTCCTTGTTGACCATCGCGCTGGTCAGCCATTCCGTCGGCGAGCCATAGCGCACCTGGAAGCGCGCGCCCGTCTTCTGCGTGAACGGATCCATCACGTGGCGGCGGAAGTTCTGCTCGTACACGCCGCCGAACAGCGTCGTGACGATGGTGCGCCCCTGCGCGCGCACGATCGCCGGCGCGGCGAGCGTCGCCCCTGCCGCGAGAAGCCCTCGCCTCGTCGTTCCACCCATCGTGTCCCTCCCTCAATCCTCGAGCATGCGCACGGCGGATGCCGTCCATGAAAGCCGCACCCGCGCGCCGACGCGCCAGCCCGCCGCATCCTGCGTCGCGCTGGCCTCGCGCGCCAGCATCGTCGTGGACGGCGCCGCGTCCAGCCGCACGCGCCCGGTCGTCAGGCTCCCGTGGTAGACGGCGTCCAGCAGCGTCCCCTCGGCCGCGTTCGGCTCCGGCGGCGCGCCAGTGGCGGGTCGGAGCGCCACGCGCTCGGCGCGGATCGCGACGTGGCGCGGCGGTGCCGCGGCGTCGGCGTCGGCGCGCAGCTCGATTCCGCCATGGCGCATCGAGCCGGTCGCGCCGGCCTCCACCGCGAGGACGTTGCCCATGCCCATGAAGTCCGCGACGAAGCGCGTGCGCGGCCGCTCGAAGACGCCGGCCGGGTCGTCGACCTGCTCGATGCGGCCGGCGTTCATCACCGCGACGCTGTCGGAGAGGATCATCGCCTCCTCCTGGTCGTGGGTGACGAAGATGGCGGTCGCGCCGAGCCGCCGCGTCAGCTCGCGCAGCTCCTGCTGCATGGCCTCGCGCAGCTTGCGGTCGAGCGCGCCGAAGGGCTCGTCGAGCAGCAGGACGCGCGGCCGGATCACCAGCGCGCGCGCCAGCGCCACGCGCTGCTGCTGCCCGCCGGAGAGCTGCGCGGGAAACCGGTCGCCGAAGGCCTCGAGCCGGACGAGCGCCAGCGCCTCGCGCACGCGCGCGTCGCGGTCGGCGCCGCCGATGCCGCGCATGCGCAGGCCGAAGCCGACATTCGCGGCCACGGTCATGTGCGGGAAGAGCGCATGGCTCTGGAACACCATGCCGATGTCGCGGCGATGGATCGGCGCGCGCGTCACGTCCTCGCCGCCGAGCAGGATCGCCCCGGAATCCGGCTCGACGAGGCCGGCGATCGCGCGCAGCGTCGTCGTCTTGCCGCAGCCCGACGGGCCGAGCAGCGTGACGAAGGCGCCCGAGGGGACATGGAGCGAGACGCGGTCCACCGCCGCGGCGGTGCCGAAGCTCTTCGCGAGGTCGCGCAGCTCGACGGTCGCCATCAGCCACCCACCACGCGGCGCAGCCCGACGAGCCGCTCCACGAGGAGCGCTGCGCCGAGCGAGAAGGCGACCAGCATGGTCGAGATGGCCGCGACCGAGGGGTCGAAGTTGTATTCGACGTAGTTGAGGATCGCGATCGGCAAGGTGTTGGTCCGCGCGTTGGTGAGGAACAGCGAGAGCGAGACGTTATCGAAGCTGACGATGAAGGCGAAGAGCATGCCGGCGACCACGCCGGGGCGCACGAGCGGCAGCGTGACGAGCACGAAGCAGCGCAGCGCGCTGGCGCCCAGCGTGCGCGCCGCCTCCTCCACCGCCGGGTCGAGGCGCGCGAGCGAGGCGAGGATCGTGCGCACCATGTAGGGGAAGGTGATCAGGACGTGCGCGCCGACGAGCCGCGCGCCGACGTCTCGCACGCCCATGCCCGAGAAGGCCAGCAGGATCGCGAGCCCGATCACAAGCGACGGCACGACGAGCGGCGCGAGCAGCAGCGTCTGGATCGCGTCGCGCCCGCGGAAGCGCCCGCGCACCAGCCCGTAGGCGGCCGCCAGCGCGAGCGGCGTGGCGAGCGCCGTCGCGGCCGTCGCCAGCCACAGGCTGTTCAGCGCCGAGGTGGTGAAGACGTCCTCGGAGAGCGCGTGGGCGTACCAGCGCAGCGTGAGGCCGCGCGGCGGGAACTCGGGGATCGGGCTGTCGGTCAGGCTCACGGCGACCACGACCACGATCGGCGCGAGGATGAAGGCCGCGACGAGGGCGACGACGAGGCGGTGGAGCGCCGTCATGCAGCCCCCCTGCCCGGGCCGCCGAAGACGCCCGCCGCGGTCAGCAGCCGCACGTAGCCGAAGACCACCGCGAGCGAGAGCGCCAGCAGCAGCGCCGCCAGCGCCGAGCCGAAGGACCAGTTCATCAGCTGCGTGAACTGCTGCCAGATCAGCGTGGTGATGAAGTTGGACCCGCTCGGCCCGAGCACGGCGGGCGTGACGTAGGACGAGATCGCGAGGCTGAAGACGATGGTCGTGCCCGCCGCGATGCCCGGCAGCGCGAGCGGCAGCGTCACGTGCCAGAGGATGCGCCAGCGCGGCGCGCCCAGCGTCGCCGCGGCCTCGCCCAGCAGCGGGTCGATGCGCTCCAGCGCGGCGAGGATCGACAGCGTCATGAAGGGCATGACGATGTGCACGAGCCCGACGACGATGGCGAGGTCGGTGTACATCAGCTTCACCGGCCTGCTCGCGAGGCCGGTCGCGAGCAGCGCGCGGTTGACCACGCCCTGGTCGCCGAGGATCACCATCCAGCCATACGAACTGACGACGATCGACACCAGCAGGGGCGACAGCGCGAGGATGGTGAGCGCCGCGCGCCAGCGCCGTGGCGCCTGCCACATGAAATGCGCGAGCGGATAGGAGACGACGGCCGAGACGAGCGTGATGACCAGCGCCATGCCGAGCGTGCGCGCGAAGACCTCGAGGTAGAAGCCGTCGCCCAGCGCCTTCGCGTAGTGCGCCAGCGTCAGCGCGCCCGCCGGCGCGACGCCGACCTGCCCCTCGTGCACGCTGAACCTGACAAGCCAGGCGAGCGGCGCGCCGAGCAGCGCGGCGATCAGCAGCACCGCCGGCGCGAGCAGCAGCAGCGCGGTCCCTCGCCTCATGCGCGCCACCGCGCGAGCACGCGTGCGGCCGGCACGACCTCCGCGAAGTAGGCGCGCATGACCTCCAGCGAGGCCTCGTGCATGTGGCGCATCCGGCCGCGCGCGCCCACCGCGTCCTCGGGCACGACCACGACGTAGTCGCGGAAGCGCGCGTCGCGCACCGTGCTCTCGATGCAGGCCTGCGTCGCGGTGCCGACCACGACCAGCGCCCTGATCCCGTTCGAGCGCAGCAGCAGGTCGAGCCCGGTGTCGACGAAGGCCGAGAGCCGGTGCTTGACCACCACCGGCTCGCCCGGAACCGGTGCCAGCTCGTCTAGCTGCCGCGCGCCCCAGCTCCCGGGCAGGCAGATCTCCATCGTCACCTTCGGGCCGTCGGGGCCGAAGAGCGAGGCGGGCGAGCCGCTGGCGAGGCCATACTGCCCGTTGACATGCACCACCATCGCGCCGGCTGCGCGCGCGGCCGCTATCAGCCGCGCGATGACCGGCACGATGGCGCCGTTGTGCGAGACATCCTCGCCGCGGCGCGCCATCACGCCGAGCGGATGGCAGAAGTCGTTCTGCATGTCGACGACGACGAGCGCGGCATGGCGCGGATCCGCCATCTCCTCGACGGTCGACAACGCGAGCGCGCGCTTCGAGGCCTCGTGCCAGCCGCGCGGGCCCGGCGGTGCCGCGTCCCACGCCGCGACGACGTCAGCGGCCGGGCACGACACGCCGAAGGTCGTGGAGAGCTTGTCCAGCGCCGCCTCGTGGCGCGCGAGGGCGTTGTCGGCACAGGCGTCGCGCGCGAGCACGACGCGGTAGTTCCGGAAGAAGGCGTCGCGCGCCGTCGAGTCCACGCAACCCGAGGTCACGACGCCCGTCATCACCACCGTGCGGATGTCGTTGGAGCGCAGGTAGAGGTCGATCTCGGTGTCCCAGAAGGCGCTGTAGCGGTGCTTCGTGACGACGACCTCGTTCGGCGCCTCGGCGGGCGCCAGCGGCGCGAGCCACCCCGCCTCCCAGTCGCCCTCGGGGCAGCGCACGGGATCGCGGCCGCCCCTGGCGAGTTGCTCGGCGAGCGCGGCGCCCTGGTGGACCAGGTCGTAGGTCGCGCGCACCCAGACGACGAGGACGCCATTGCGCCGCGCGGCGTCGACGAGCGCGCCGACGCGCTCGGCCATCGCCGGCATCATCGAGAGGTCGGCGCCCGCGCGCCCGTGGAAGCCCCGCGGGTGGCAGAAATTGTTCTGCACGTCGACGACGACCAGCGCCGCATGCGCCGGGTCGACGCGCTCGGCGAAGGAAAGCCGACGCGCCTTGCTCACAGGCATCTTCCCAGCGCCTCGAGCAGCGCACGCGCGCGCGGCCCGATGTCGGCGCCGCCATGCATGCGGTTCGGGCAGTAGCAGAAGCCGATGCCATGCGCGGGATCGGCGAAGGCCTGCGCGCCGCCGGCGCCGGAATGCCCGAAGCCGAGGCCGGAGACGCCCTGCGGCCGGCCCGGCGGGCTGTCGAGCAGGAAGCCGATGCCCATGCGGCGGCGCTGCGCGGGCTCGACCGGTCCTTCGTCGGCGGGCGGCGTCGCGTCGAGGCGCGCCCAGGGCCGGCCCTCCCATTGCAGCGACGCGAAGCGCGCCAGCGTCTCCGCGCCGACGATGCGTACGCCGTCGAGCGCGCCGCCCAGCGCCAGCGCGCCATAGAAGCGCGCCACGCCGCGCGCGGTGCCATGGCCGTTCGCCGACGGGATGTCGGCGCCGCGCCACGCGGCGCCGTTGAAGTCCTCGCCATCGGCGAGCGCCGCCCAGAGCCGCCCACCGAGGCCGCCCTTGCCGGTCATCAGCGTGCCGCCGGCCGGCATCATGCGCGCGCAGCGCGCCTGCGCCTCCGCGTCGAGCGCGAAGCCGTAGTCGACCCCGAGCGGCCCGCAGACCTCCTCGGCCACGTGGCGCGCGAAGCCCTTGCCGGTGATGCGGCGCACCAGTTCGCCGATGACGAATCCCATGGTCGCGGAGTGGTAGCAGCGCACGCTGCCCGGCGGCCAGAGCGGAGCCTGCGTCGCGATCGCGCCGACCATCCGGTCCCAGTCGTGGATGCTGCCCGGCGGCGCGGCGTCGGCGACCGGGATGCCCGCGACATGCGTCAGCACGTGGCGCGGCGTCACGTCCTGCTTCCCGTTGCGGGCGAATTCCGGCCAGTGCCGCGCGACCGGCGCGTCGAGGTCGAGCGCGCCGCGCTCCACGAGCCGGGCCGCCGCGAGCGCGACGAAGCCCTTGGCGACGGACATCATGCAGGCCGTGGTGTCCCGCTCCCATGCGCGGCCCGCATCCGCCTCGCCGCCCCAGAGGTCCACGACCATGCGGCCGTGGCGCATCACGGCGAGCGACGCGCCCATCTCGCCATGCAGGTCGAGATTCGCGGCGAAGGCCTCGCGCAGGGGCGCGAAGCCATCCTCGCACCACCCCTCGACGCGCGCCATCAGCCCTCCAGCTCGCGCTGCAGGATCGCGGAGGCGCGTTCCGATGCGACCAGGACGGCATGCAGCCGCGCGCGCGTCAGCGCGACGAAGAGCCGGCGGCGCTCGCGCTCGCCGAACTGCGCGAAGTCGATCTCGGTGACGACGACCGCGTCCGCGGCCTGGCCCTTGAAGCGATGCACCGTGTCGACGAGGAGCCTGCCCTCGGTCCGCAGCGCCGCGCCATCGGCGGCGTATCCCGCCGGCCGCGCGACGCGAAGGCCGGCAAGCGCGTCGGGTCCACCCTCGCCGGCGACATGGCTTCCGGAGAGGCCGCGATAGCTGAGCACGGCGATGGCCT
>CANMWW010000132.1 GCA_947500965.1 Alphaproteobacteria bacterium | reverse complement strand
GTCCATGTTGCCGCCGTGCCGGCCGCAATAGGCGCTGCCGATCGGCGCGCCGTCGGTCGCGGTGGCCAGCACGCCGACCATCGGCCGCACGGGGATGCGGAGCCTGTCGAAGTGGATCGTGCCGTCGACGACGTCGACGATCTTGGCCACCGGCTGGTTCACGAGGTTGCGCACCAGCCCGAAATCCGGCTTCACGATCAGGAAGCCGTAGGAATCGAGCTCGATGCCGAGGATGTCGATCGCCAGCGCGTCGCCCGGCTCGGCGCCGCGCACGCGGATGGGGCCGGTGGCAGGGTTCGTCTTCGGGAACGGGTCGCGGAAGTCGGGCGCGGAGAGCATGACCTCGTCGGCCTTCCGGAGCCGGCCGGTGCGCGCGTCATGCGTCTCGACCATCAGCTCGGCCGGGGCGTCGACCTCGAGCAGGGGCGGGTCGGAGGCGTCGATCTTGTAGGAGACGCGGTCGCGCCCGACCTGGTGCGGCTTCTCGCGGGCCATCCTGTCCTCCATCGCGTTGCGCGCGGACTCTAGTCGCGCGGGCCACCCCGGTCGACAGCCGTGGCGACCCCGTCGGCCGCGCCATGCTAATCCTCCTGCCATGACGGACGAGGAAGCCCTGCGCCGCGCGATCGCGCTGGCGGTCGAGAACGTGGCGCGCGGCGGCGGCCCCTTCGGCGCGGTCGTGGTGCACGGCGGCGCGATCGTCGGCGAGGGCGCGAACCGCGTGACGCTCGACAACGACCCGTCGGCGCATGCGGAGGTCGTCGCGATCCGCGACGCCTGCCGGCGCCTCGGCACGTTCCGCCTGGATGGCGCAACGGTCTATTCGAGCTGCGAGCCTTGCCCGATGTGCTGGTCGGCGATCCAGTGGAGCCGGGCATCGCGGCTCTGCTTCGCGGCCGACCAGGCCGATGCCGCCGCGGCAGGCTTCGACGACGCCGTGTTCTGGCGCGAGGTCGCCTCGCCGATCGCGTGCCGCGCGCTTCCCGCCCGGAGGCTCCTCGCCGAGCGTGGCCGCGAGCCCTTCGCGGCGTGGCGGGCGAAGGCGGACCGGACCGCGTATTGAGCGCGCTGGACATGGAGCGCGGCATGGCTGCTGGCGGCATGCGATGGCCATGATCGTCGCCGGCGCCTGCGGGCTCCTCGCCGGCCTGCTGGTCGGGCTCACCAGCATGGGTGGCGTGCTCGTCCTGCCGGCGCTCGTCGTGCTGCTCGGCATGACGCCGCACGAGGCCATACCCGCGGCCATGGCCTCCTTCGTCGTGCCGTCCGCCATCGCCCTGGCCGTCGTCCATCGCCGCCGCCAGCTCGACCTGCCGGCCTGCCGGGCGACCTGGGCGGGCGCCGTGCCGGGCGCGCTCGCCGGCGCCGCGCTCCTGCCGCTGGTCCCCGTGCCGGTGCTGCTCTGGGGCATCGTCGCGATGCTCGCGGCGAGCGCGTTCCGGGCGCTGGCGCGGCCGCACCCTCCGGCCGGGGCGGGCGTCGAGCCTTCGCGCGCCGAACTCGCGCTCGCCAGCCTCGGGGTCGGCGCGGTCTCCGCCCTGACCGGGACCGGCGGGCCGGTGACGCTGATGCCCATCCTGCGCTGGCGCGGCGTCGAGCCGCGGCGCGCGGTGATGCTGTGCCAGGCGGTCGCCCTGCCGGTCACGGGCTTCGCCAGCCTCGGCTTCGCCTTCGGCGCGGCCCTCGACTGGGCCCTCGTGGCGGTGCTCGCGGGCTCGACGACGCTGGGCGCCGTGCTTGGCCTGGCCGCGGCGCCCCGCGTGTCCGTCGCGGCGCTCTCGCGCCTGATCGGCGCGATGATGGCCGTCGCCGCAGCGGTCATCGCCGCGCGCCTGGTCCTCGGCTGACCGTGGCCCGGGCCGGGCGGCATTGCGCCGCCGGGGGCGAGGAACTAGCCTCCCGGGCCCTCGACCATCTCCGACCGGGAAGTCTCGCTTGCGCTACGTCTCCACACGCGGCGGCGCCAGGCCGCTGGCCTTCGACGACGTCCTCCTCGCCGGGCTCGCGCCCGATGGCGGGCTCTACGTGCCGAGGGAATGGCCGCGGCTGACGGCGGCGCAGATCGCGGACCTCGCGGGCCGGTCCTACGCCGAGATCACCTTCCGCGTGCTCAGGCCGTTCGTCGGCAACGCGATCCGCGCCGACGACCTCGAGGCACTGGTCGCCGACGCCTATGCCGGCTTCGGCCACGAGGCGGTGGCGCCGCTCAAGCAGCTCGGGCCGAACGACTTCCTGCTCGAGCTCTTCCACGGCCCGACGCTCGCCTTCAAGGACTACGCGCTGCAGGTCGTCGGGCGCCTCTTCGACCACGTGCTCAGGAAGAAGGGCGCGCGCGTGACCATCGTCGGCGCCACCTCGGGCGACACGGGCTCGGCCGCGATCGAGGCCTGCCGCGACCGCGAGGCGATCGACATCTTCATCATGCACCCGAGGGGCCGCACCTCGGAGGTGCAGCGCCGCCAGATGACGACCGTGCTGTCGCCCAACGTCCACAACATCGCGCTCAAGGGGACCTTCGACGACTGCCAGGACCTGCTCAAGGCCATGTTCGCGGACGTCGCGTTCCGCGACCGCTTCGCGCTCTCGGCGGTGAACTCGATCAACTGGGCGCGCGTGGCCGTGCAGGTCGCCTACTACGTGGCCTCGGCCGTCGCGCTCGGCGCGCCGCGCCGGCGCGTCGCCTTCACCGTGCCGACGGGCAACTTCGGCAACATCTTCGCCGCGCACGCGGCGCGCCGCATGGGCCTGCCGGTCGCCTCGCTGGTCGTCGCGTCCAACCGCAACGACATCCTCTGGCGCACCATCGCGAAGGGCGACATGTCGCTCTCCGAGGTCGAGCCGAGCCTCAGCCCGTCGATGGACATCCAGGTCTCCAGCAACTTCGAGCGGCTGCTCTTCGAGCTCTGGGGCCGCAGGGGCAAGGCGACCGCCGCGCTGATGACGCGCTTCCGCGCCGAGCGCCGCGCCGAGATCCCGCCCGCGAGGCTCGCGGCGCTGCGCGCCGGCTTCGCGGCGGGGCGCTGCTCCGACGAGGAGACGATCGAGACGATCCGGCGCGTCCACCAGCGCACCGGCGAGCTGCTCGACCCGCACGGCGCCGTCGCGGTCCACGTCGCGGGCATCGCGCGCGGGCGGCGCGACGTGCCGATGGTGGCGCTGGCCTGCGCGCATCCCGCGAAGTTCCCCGACGCGGTCGAGCGCGCGACGGGCATCCGCCCGGCGCTGCCGGCGCGGCTGGCCGACCTGCACGAGCGCCGCGAGCGCGTGAGCGTGCTGCCCAACGACCTGCGCGCGGTCGAGGACTTCGTCGCGGCGCGCGCGAGGATGCGATGAGCGTCCGCGTCTCGCGCCTCGCCAACGGCCTGACGGTCGCGACCGACCGGATGGAATCGGTCGAGACGGTCTCCGTCGGCGTCTATGTCGACGTCGGCACGCGCCACGAGGCCGCGGAGACCAACGGCGTCGCCCACGTGCTCGAGCACATGGCGTTCAAGGGCACGACGCGGCGCAGCGCGCGGGACATCGCCGAGCAGGTCGAGGCCGTGGGCGGCCAGATGAACGCGCATACGGGCCGCGAGCAGACCGCCTACTACGTCAAGCTGCTCAAGGAGGACCTCGAGCTCGGCGTCGACATCATCGCCGACATCCTGCTCGACTCCGTCTACGCGCCCGAGGAGCTGGAGCGCGAGCGCGGCGTCATCCTGCAGGAGCTCGGGCAGGTCGAGGACACGCCCGACGACGTGATCTTCGACCGCTTCTCCGAGGTTGCGTATCCCGGCCAGGCCGTGGGCCGCCCGGTGCTCGGCAAGGCGGACATCATCGCCTCGCTGCCGCGCCAGGCGCTGGTCGACTTCCGCGCCGCCTTCTACGGCGCGCCGCGCATGGTGCTCTGCGCCGCCGGCAAGCTCGAGCACGAGCAGCTCTGCGCGCTGGCGGAGACGCGCTTCGCCCGCCTCGCGTCGAGCGCGCGCGACGGCAGCGCGCCCGCGCGCTGGGAGGGCGGCGAGTACCGCAAGGACGACGACCTCGAGCAGGTGCACCTGACGCTGGGCTTCCCCGGCGTGTCCTACACCGATCCCGATTTCTGGGCCGCCAACGTGCTGGCGACGATCCTCGGCGGCGGCATGTCCTCGCGGCTGTTCCAGGAGGTGCGCGAGCGCCGCGGCCTCTGCTACGCGATCTCCGCCTGGTCGAGCTCGCTCGTCGATGGCGGCAATTTCGGCATCTACACGGGGACGGGCGCCGACGAGGTCGTCGAGCTCGTGCCCGTCCTCGCCGAGGAGCTGCGCCGCGCCTGCGTCGCGCCGGCGGCCGAGGAGATGGCCCGCGCCCGCGCGCAGATCCGCGCCGGCCTGCTGATGGGGCTGGAGAGCAGCTCGGCGCGCATGGACGCGCTCGGCAGCCAGATCCTGACCTATGGCCGGCCGATCCCGCCCGACGAGATCGTGGAGCGCATCGACGCGGTCGACGCGGAGCACGTGGCGACGGTGGCGAGGCGCCTCTTCGCCGGCGCGCCGGCGATGGCGGCGATCGGGCCGCTCGGCAGGCTGGAGACGCTCGACCGGATCCGCGCGCGGCTCGCCTGAGCCGCGCCGCTCAGGCGCGGCCGGCGGCGCCGGAGAGCGAGCCCGGGGTCAGGCCGAGCCTCGCCAGCGCACGCCCCCATTTCGTGTCGAGCTCGCGGTCGAACACGATCGCCTCCTCGGCGGGCACGTTGAGCCAGCCATTCGCGGCGATCTCGCGCTCGAGCTGGCCGGGCCCCCAGCCGCTGTATCCGAGCGCGAGGATCGAGCGCTGCGGCCCCTCGCCGCGGGCGAGGGCCTTGAGGATCTCCACGGTCGCGGTCAGCGCGTAGCCGCCCTCGACCTTCAGCGTGTCCTGGCGCACGTAGTCGTCGGAATGCAGGACGAAGCCGCGGCTCTCCTCGACCGGGCCGCCCGCCAGCACGCGGATGCCCGGCGTCTCGGGCCCGTGCGCGATGTCCAGCTGTCCGAGCAGGTCGGGGAAGGTGATCTTGCGGAACGGGCGGTTGACGACGAGGCCCAGCGCGCCGTCCTTGCCGTGCGCGCAGAGGTAGATGACCGTCCTCTCGAAGCGCGCATCGCCCATCTGGGGCATCGCGACGAGGAGCTGCCCCGCGAGGGAGCCGGTCGTCTGGTGGGCGCTGGGCATGGGCGCTGGGGGACCTTTCGGGCGTCGGGGGCAGTCTAGCCGAGGCGGCGGGGCCCGCCCATGCGCTGGCGCATCGGCGGGGACCGGGCCGGCACCGGACGGGGTGACCGCGGGGCGGGCGGGCGCTATATAGCGCCGGCGCGATGCGGCCCTAGGCCGAAACCAGAGGAAGGAACCACCATGATCAAGGTTGGCGACAAGATCCCGTCGATCAAGCTCAAGACGAAGACCGCCGATGGCGTGAAGGACATCACCACCGACGAGCTCTTCGCGGGCAAGAAGGTGGCGCTGTTCGCCCTGCCGGGCGCCTTCACCCCGACCTGCTCGGCCAAGCACCTGCCGGGCTATGTCGAGCACGCGGACGCGATCCGCTCGAAGGGCGTGCACACGATCGCCTGCCTCTCGGTCAACGACGCGTTCGTGATGGACGCCTGGGGCAAGGACCAGAAGGTCGGCGACAAGGTGCTGATGCTGGCCGACGGCAGCGCGGACTTCGCCAAGGCGGTCGGCCTCGAGCTCGACCTCGTCGCCAACGGCATGGGCGTGCGCATCAAGCGCTTCTCGATGCTCGTCGAGGACGGCGTCGTGAAGACGCTGAACGTCGAGAAGCCGGGCGCCTTCGAGGTCTCCGACGCCGGCACGATGCTCAAGCAGGCCTGAGCACGCGGTAAGCAGGCACGCGCGCCGTTCCGGCGCGCGGCCGGCAGGGGGTGGCTGGCGACGGCCACCCCCTGCCAGGCGCCGCCCCCGGCCGCGGGCCGGCTCGGCGATCCAGGCCGGCAATGCCAGCCTGAATGAATGAATCCAATAATTCCAATTGGTTGGAACGCTGCGACCAAAGGGATCGCCAGCCGGGCTCGGGGAGCGCTTGACTACCCGGTGGGCAGTCCTTATTTCCGCCAGCACTCGGCGGCCCCGAGTGCTAACAGCGCGTTCCGGCGGCCGCCAGGCAGTCGCAAACCGGAGGATATCCAAGGATGAAGTTCCGTCCCCTGCACGACCGCGTCGTCGTGCGCCGCCTCGAGGAAGAGACCAAGACCGCTGGCGGGATCATCATTCCCGACACGGCCAAGGAGAAGCCGATGCAGGGCATCGTCGACTCCGTTGGCCCGGGCGCCCGCAACGAGAAGGGCGAGCTCGTCGCCCTCGACGTGAAGGCCGGCGACACGGTGCTGTTCGGCAAGTGGTCCGGCACCGAGGTGAAGCTCGATGGCGTCGAGCTCCTGATCATGAAGGAGTCGGACATCATGGGCATCATCGAGGGCGCCAAGAAGAAGTGAGCCGGTTTTCCATCCGCAGCCGATAGAGAAGAAGGTAGATACACATGGCAGCCAAGGACGTTCGTTTTTCCGCCGACGCGCGCGCGCGCATGCTGCGCGGCGTCGACATCCT
>CANMWW010000131.1 GCA_947500965.1 Alphaproteobacteria bacterium | reverse complement strand
GCTCCATCGCCAGGGTGACGAAGTCCGAGAACTGGAACTCCAGCACGGGCCGCATGCCGGTGATCGCCGCGCCGACCGCGGCGCCGGCGATGCCGAGCTCGCTGATCGGCGTGTCGATCACGCGCTCCTCGCCGAAGCGGTGGACGAGGTCGCCGGTGACGCCGAAGGCGCCGCCATAGACGCCGATGTCCTCGCCGAGCGTGAAGACGCGCGGGTCGGCCTCCATCGCCTGCGCCAGCGCCTCGCGGATCGCCTCCGCGTAGGTGAGCTCGCGCGTCGCGGGCGCGGTGGTGTCAGGCATAGACGTCTCGCTCCAGCTGCGCGGGGTCGGGATCGGGGCTCGTGCGCGCGAACTCGACCGCGGCCTCGATCTCGGCGATGGCGGAGGCCTCGATCGCCGCGGCCTCGGCGGCGCCCAGCCGCCCGGCCTCGACGAGCGCGTCGCGCAGGCGCGGGATCGGGTCGCGCGCGCGCCACTCCTCGATCTCCTCCTTGGTGCGGTAGAGGTTGCGGTCGCTCTTGGAGTGGCCGCGCAGCCGGTAGGTCTTGCACTCCAGCAGCGACGGGCCCTCGCCGCGCCGCGCGCGCGCGCAGGCCTCGTCCGCGGCCTCGACCACCGCGAGCAGGTCGTTGCCGTCGACCACCGCGCCGGGCATCGCGTAGGCGGCGGCGCGGTCGGCGACGTTGGCCACCGGCATCGAGCGCGCGGTCGACATCGACATGCCGTACTTGTTGTTCTCGCAGACGAACACGACCGGCAGCTTCCAGATCGCGGCGAGGTTGAGGGCCTCGTGGAAGGCGCCCTCGTTCGACGCGCCGTCGCCGAAGAACACCATGCAGATCTGGCCCGAGCGGCGCATCTTCGCGCTCAGCCCGACGCCGACCGCGATCGGCAGGCCGCCGCCGACGATGCCGTTGGCGCCCAGGTTGCCGCCCGCGACGTCGGCGATGTGCATCGAGCCGCCGCGGCCGCGGCAATAGCCGGTGTCCTTGCCGAAGAACTCCGCGAACATGAAGCGCGGGTCCGCGCCCTTGGCGATGCAGTGCCCGTGGCCGCGATGCGTCGACAGGATGTAGTCGTCGGGGCGCAGGGCCGCGACCGCGCCGACGGCGCTCGCCTCCTGCCCGATCGAGAGATGCATCGTCCCGTGGATCAGCCCGCGGATGTAGCTCTGCTCGGCCGCCTCCTCGAAGCGGCGCACGAGGTGCATGCGGCGCAGGCAGAGCCTGAGCCCCTCGTCGCCCAGCAGCGCGAAGGCGGGGCGCTCGTTGCGGCGCGGCGCGGCCTCGGGCCCGGCGCTCACGGCGCGGCCCCCGCGTCGCCGTCGAGCATGCGGTCCTGCAGGCGGCGCAGCCGCACGATCTCGAGCGCCTCGTCGAGCCGGCAATTGTCCTCGGTGAGGTACTCGCCGGCGCGGATCGGGGCCGTGGTGACGCCGCCCTGCGCGAGGCCCAGCGGCACCGCGCGGATCGCGCGCGCATGCCCGCGCGTCGTCGCCCAGCCGCGGTAGCAGTACTCGCCGATCGCGTCGAGCCTCGTGCCCGCCGGCAGGTCCTTCTTCGCGAGCGCGGCGCATTCGCCGACCGGGCGCTCGAGCGGGATCATGTGGCTCTGGCGGAACAGCACCGCGGCGGCGGCCGAGAGCGGCACCTCGAGGCTGGTGAGGTGGTAGGGCCGGAAGAACGTGTAGTAGGGCCCCTCGCCGAGATGCAGGTCGTGCATGCGCTCGCGCAGGCGCGGGTGGCGCAGCTCGGTCACGACGAAGACGCCCGGCGCGACGCCCTTCGCGACCGTGAAGTCGACGACGCCGCGGCGCGACAGCAGGCCGCCATCCTCGGCGGGGCAGAGGACCCTGTGCAGGTCCGCGAGCTTCGCGTCCGGCCCGTGCATGCCGGGACGGTCGGGCACGAGGCCCGTTGCGTTGGCGATCGCCGTCATCTCGATCATCGTCTTCGAGCCGTCGACGAACTCCACGAGCATGCGCGGGTTCATGTTCCGCCGCGCCGCCTCCTCGCGGTACTCGTCGGGCGTGGCCTCGACGCGGAACGGGTTGTTCTTGCCCTTGCCGGCCGCGATGACCGGCCAGCCCATGCCCTGGACGAAGTTGATCAGCTCCATCGCCGAGCTCGGCTCGTCGCCGGCGCCCAGCGTGTAGACGACGCCGGCCTTCTCCGCCGCGCGGCGCAGCCAGGCGCCGATGGTGACGTCGGCCTCGACGTTCATCATCACGATGTGCTTGCCGGCCTCCATCGCGCGCAGCGCGACCTTCGCGCCCACGTTGGGGTTGCCGGTGGCGTCGATGACCACGTCGACGAGGTCGCAGCCCGCGACCAGCGAGGCGTCGGGGACCACGGCGGCGCGGCCCGCGCCAATCGCGGCCTCGACCGCGCGCGCGCCATCGCAGGCGACCGCCGCGCCCGGCGTACCGGCGATGTCGAAGGCCTTCATGGCGCGCGCCGCGTCGAGGTCCGCGACGACCGCGACCTCGATCCCCGGCATCTGCCCGACCTGGGTGACGATGTCCGTCCCCATCTCGCCGGCACCCACGAGGCCGACGCGCACCGGGCGTCCCTCGGCGGCGCGGCGGCGCAGCCCTTCGGCGATGTTCACGGCGACGATCCTCCAGCTTCTGGACGCGGAGCGGGCGCGAGGCTATTGAACAAAGATCACGCCATCAACACACATGTTCATGGCGTCCTCCGGTGCTCCTTCCCCGGCGGGCGCGAGGCGAAAAAGTACCATGCGCCGCGAGCCGGTGGACGGCGCGATCCACCTGCCGCCTTGCAGTCCCCGCCGAGAGGTGAGGGAGGCAGCCATGCTCCACGGCCAAGGTCGGTCGGCCTGCGCGTCCGCGACCCCATCGGCCGGCGCTTCGCCACCGTGTCCGATGGCGGCCGCACGGTCGCCCTCGACGACCGCACCCTCGGCGTCTCCGGCGCCGACGCGCGGCGGCTGACCGCCGCCTATTCCGGCTCCAGCGGCGCGACCGGCGGCGTGCCCGGCGGCGCGACGCCGCCGCGCGCGCCGACCTCCACCGAGCCGTAGCGCGTCGCGAATTCCGGCGGCAGGCGCCGGCCCACCGGCGGGCAGAGCCAGAGCCGCAGCAGGTGGCGCTTGCGCGCGGGCTCGGGCCAGTCCTCGTAGGCCGTGCGGTCGTGCAGGATCACGTGGTTGCACAGCAGCTGCACGTCGCCGGGCTCGAAGGCGATGTCGAGGCGAAGGCGCGGGTCCTCGCAGAGCGCGTCGAACAGGTCGAGCGCCTCGCGCGTCGCGGCGCCCAGGCGCGGCGCGTCCGCGTGGCGCTGCGCGCTCTCGACGTAGCGACGCGTGTAGATCGTCGTCAGCAGCGGCCCGTCGCGGTTGAAGACCGCCGCCGTCCACCAGCCCCGCCCGTCGGCCGCGCGCTCGCCACGGCGATCGATGGCCAGCGGCCGGTGGAGCTCGGCCACGAGGTCCGGTCGCGTCGCCAGCATCGCGTTGTGGATCGCGGCAGAGGACACGATGCAGGACAGGCCGCCGCTGCGCGCGGTGCGCAGGCAGAGCAGCCCGACGATGTCGCAGGAATCGGTGTGGAAGTTCTGGCGCGCCGTCGTCTGGTAGACCCGCACGCCGGGGTCGGCGGCGTCGAGGCCGAGGTCGCGCACGTGCCCGAGCACGTGCCCCTTCGCGTTCTGCGTCACGGCACGGCCGAGATGGGCGCCGAGCCCGAACCAGGCGGTCGCCGCCTCGCGCATCGTCCAGCGATGGACGGGCAGGCCGCGCAGCTGCACGAAGCCGCGCCCGTCGAGGATCTCGCCGCGCCAGGCGAGCAGCCGCGGCCCGAGCGTCGGAAGCGGGAAATCGGCCGCCGAGAGCGTCGCGATGTCGCGCCCGCCCGCCAGCGCCGCGGCGAGCGCGGCCTCCACCTCGGCGACGTCGGCGGCGGCGAGGCGCACCAGCCAGTCGCCCCGCGCGCGCATCTCCTCGCCCGTCCAGGCGGATGGTCCGGCCACTGGCGTCGGCGTCATGGCGATCCCGATCTCCTTCGTGCTTCGGCGCGAGGCGCAGCTTAACCTGCGCCAAACCGCGCGCGCCCGATATTCCGGGCAGCGAAAAGCGATGAAGGACAGGCACGCGTCGAAGACCGACTTCGCCTCGCAGGAGGAATT
Source organism: Alphaproteobacteria bacterium (assembly GCA_947500965.1). Taxonomy (GTDB): domain Bacteria; phylum Pseudomonadota; class Alphaproteobacteria; order CACIAM-22H2; family CACIAM-22H2; genus CAIOSQ01. The sequence continues at coordinate 2,433 of CANMWW010000131.1, read as the reverse complement.
GCTGACCATCACGGCGGCGCTCCTCTACAGCGCGCGCTTCCTGCTCGACGGGCCGCCGGCGCGCGAGGCGCTCGACCATTTCTGCGCCGACCTCACGCAGCGCGTGCCCAACATCGTCCTCGCCTGGACCTGGTTCGGCGACGCCGGCACCGACGAGATCAGGCCGCAGGTCGCGGCCGGCGTCGCGAAGGACTACGCGGCGACCCTCGAGATCCGGCGCACCATGCTGACGTCGATCGGCCCGGCCTTCCGCGCGCTGCGCGGCGAGCACGTGCCGCCCTTCGCGGTGAACCCCAACTCCCCCTTCTCGCCCTGGCGCGGCGCCTCGCGCCAGTACGGCATCCGCAGCGTCATGGCGCTGCCGCTCGAATCCTCGGTCGATTCCCAGCGCGGCATCCTCGTGCTCTATGCGCGGGTCGAGGACTACTTCGAGCGCGTCGGCGTGGAGGCCTTCCGCTCGATGGCGGGGCTGTTCGGCGCCGTGCTGTCGCGCAGCGCGCGGCTCGAGGCGCTGCAGCGCGCGGCGACGCGCGACAAGCTCGCCGGCCTGCTCAACCGCAACGCCGAGCCGCTGCTGCGCGAGAAGCTGCGCCGCGCGGGCGAGGACAGCCCTCCCGCCGCCGCGCTCATCTGCGACATCGATCGCTTCAAGTCCGTCAACGACACGCACGGGCACGACGCAGGCGACGCGGTGATCGCCGGCTTCGCGCGGCTGATCTCCGGGCGCGTGCGCTCGACCGACATGGCGCTGCGCTGGGGTGGCGAGGAATTCGTCGTCGGCCTGCCCGGCGCCTCGCGCGAGGTCGCGCTGGGCGTCGCCGAGGACATCCGCGAGCGGCTCGCGCAGGACGAGATCGACATCGGCGGCGGCAGGACGCTGCGCGTGACCTGCTCGATCGGCCTCGCGGCGCTGCGCCCCGGCGAGGACCTGTCCGATGCGCTCCGGCGCGCCGACGAGGCGCTCTACCAGGCCAAGCGCGGCGGGCGCGACAGGGTGGTCGCCGCCGGGTGATGATGCCCCCGGCGCGCCAGGCGCGCGCGGGGAGGGGCACATGGCGGATCTCGCGGGCAAGGTGGTCTGGATCACGGGGGCGGGCAGCGGCGTCGGCGAGTCGGCCGCGCTGCGCTTCGCGGCGGCGGGCGCGCGCGTCGTCCTCACCGGCAGGCGCGCGGCGCCGCTCGAGGACGTGGCGCGGCGCATCGCGGCGGCGGGCGGCGCGGCGACGACGAAGCCGGGCGACCTCGCGCGCCGGCAGGAGCCATACCGCATCGCGGGCGAGATCCTCGCCGAGGCGGGCCGCATCGACATCCTGGTGAACAACGCCGGCCTCAACGTACCCAACCGCTCGTGGAAGGACCTCGACGCGGAGACGATCGGGCTGGTGATCGACGCCAACCTGACGAGCGCGATGTACTGCGCGCACGCGGTCCTGCCGGCGATGCGCGCGCAGGGCGACGGCATCCTCGTCCACACCGCCTCCGGCGCGGGGCGCTGGGTGAGCCTGCTCTCCGGGCCGGGCTACACCGCCGCCAAGCACGGCATGGTCGCGATGAGCCACCAGCTCAACATGTCGGAATGCGTCAACGGCATCCGCTCGATGGTCATCTGCCCGGGCGAGATCGCGACGCCGATCCTGCGCAACCGGCCGATCCCGCTGACGCAGCAGGAGCTCGACCGCATGCTGAAGCCGGAGGACGTCGCGGACATGATGCTCTACGCCGCACGGCTGCCGCGCCACGTCAACCTCAACGAGGTGGTGATGCTGCCGGCCTGGAACCGCGCCTATGTCGCGGCGATCGAGAGCCAGGCGCGCGAGCGCGCCGCCAAGGGCGGCTGACGCGCGTGGCGCCTCAGCGGCGCATGCGCCGCACGCGCAGCCAGACGAGCGCGACGACGACCGGCACCAGCAGCGCGATTGCGGTCTCCGGCCGGAACCCGCCGACCCAGGGAAGCGGCTTCAGCGCGTAGCCCGCGAGCGAGAGCACGTAGTAGGAGATGCCGGCGACGGAGAGCCCCTCGACCGTCTGCTGGAGGCGCAGCTGCGCGCGCGACGTCTCCGCCATCGCCTCGAGCAGCTTCTGGCTCTGCGCCTCCTGCGCCACCGCGACGCGCGCGCGCAGCAGGTCGACGGCCCGCGCGCAGCGCGTCGAGAGCGCGGCGATGCGCGCGCCGGTCGCCTCGACCGTGGCCATCGCGGGGTCGAGCCGGCGCTCGAGGTATTCCGCGAGCGTCGGCAGGCCGCGCAGGCGCTCCTCGCGCAGCATGGCGAGCCGCCGCCCGACCAGCACGTGGTAGGCGCGCGAGGCGCCGAAGCGGTCCGCGGTCTCCGCCGCCATGCGCTCGATCGCGGTCGCCAGCGCGGCGAGCTCGCCCAGCGCGCGGCGCTCGGCCTCGTGCGTGTCGAGCCCGGGCAGCCGCGCGGCGATCGCGGC
>CANMWW010000130.1 GCA_947500965.1 Alphaproteobacteria bacterium | reverse complement strand
GCCTTCGACATCGGCCCCGCTCCCGTCGATGGCGGCTCGCATACGGTGTGCAACACCGGCGGCGAGCTGCCGCCGCACGCCGCGTCCTCCGGCGCGGAGTACCGCATCGTCGTCGACTTCGCGTCGCCGGAGTCCTTCCTCGCCGTGCAGAACATCGGCAACTCGGGCGTGCCCGGCAGCCCGCACTACCGCGACCAGTTCGCCGACTGGTGCCGCGGCGCCTATCACGTCGTCGAGCTGCGCCGCGAGCGCATCGACGTCGAGAGCGCCGTCACCATCGATCCCGAACGCTGACCTGGCTCCCTGCATCGGCGATCGCGCGGGAGCGCAGGAGAGCATCCTCTGGCTCCTCCCCCGGCCGCGCGGCAGCGCGGGTGGGGGAGGTGGCGCGCGCCGACAGGCGCGCGACGGAGGGGACGTGGGTCTTCGGCGCGACGAGCGCGTCGTGCGCGACGACCAGCGTCCCGCCGCCAGCGCCGATGCGCCGCGCCCGGCCTCCGGCCCGATTGCCCTCCCCGTCGCCGCGCTTTCGCGCGGCGCCACCCCTCCCATCCGCGCAAGCGCGGACGGAGGGAAGCCAGCATCGTCCGTCGGCGCGCGGACGGGAGGGGAGCCTGGCGAGGCTCAGCCGAGCATGCGCGCGATCGCGCCCTCGAGGCGGCGCGCGAAGGCGGCGAGGTCGGGGACCGGGTCGCCGGCGGCGAGCCTCGCCTGGTCGACCAGCAGGCGCGCGGCCTCGGCCACCCGCTCGCCGCCGCCCTCGCCCTGCGCGGCGCGCGCCATCGCGCGGACCAGGGCGTGGCGCGGGTTGATCTCGAGGATGCGCTTGGCGCCCGCGCCGAGCTGGCGGTGCTGGCGCAGCAGCCGCTCGAGATGGAGGTCCATGTCGCGGTCATCCGCGACCAGGCAGACCGCGCTGTCCTCCAGGCGCTGCGACAGGCGCACGTCCTTCACCTCGTCCGCGAGGGTGAGCTTGAGCAGCGCGAGCAGCGCGTCGTGCTCGCCCGCCGCCGGCGCCTCCTCGGCCGGCGCGTCGGGCACCTTGATCCTCGCGAGGTCGTCCCCGCCGCGCGTGACGGAGCGCAGCTTGCGGCCGTCGAAGCCCTCGACCTCGCCGAGCCAGAAATCGTCGATCGGGTCGGAGAGCAGCAGCACCTCGACGCCGCGCTTGAGGAAGCCCTCGAGCTGCGGCAGCCGGCGCAGCGCGTCCGGCGACTCGCCGGTGACGTAGTGGATCGCCTCCTGGCCCTCCTTCATGCGGCCCACGTACTCGGCGAGGCTGGTCCAGCCATCGACCGCGGTGGAGCGGAAGCGCGCCAGCGCGAGCAGCCTCTGGCGCTGCTCGGGATCGTGGACGATGCCTTCCTTGAGCACCGGCCCGAAGGCCTTCCAGAACCGCGCGTAGCCCTCGGCGTCTTCCCGGGCGCGCTTCTCGAGCTCGCCCATGACCTTGCCCACCAGGCCCTGGCGCATCAGGCGAACGACCGGGTTGTTCTGCAGCATCTCGCGGCTGACATTGAGCGGCAGGTCGGCGGAATCGACGACGCCGGCGACGAAGCGCAGCCAGCGCGGCAGGAGTTCCTCCGCCTTGTCGGTGATGAAGACGCGCCGGACATAGAGGCGCACCTGGTGGCGCCGCTCCGGGCTGTAGAGGTCGAAGGGCGCGTCCGACGGCAGGAAGAGCAGGCCCGTGTATTCGATGCGGCCCTCGGCGCGCCAGTGGATCGAGGCCCAGGGCTCGTCGAAGCCATGCCCGACATGGCGGTAGAACTCGGCATATTGCTGCTCCGAGATCTCGCCGCGCGGCCGCGTCCACAGCGCCGAGGCCTGGTTGAGCGCCTCGCCCGCCTTCGCGCCGGCGAGGCGCACGGGCACCGCGATGTGGTCCGCGTAGTCGCGCACGATCGCGCGCAGCGTCTCCTCCTCGGCGAACTCGGCGGCATCCTCCTTGAGGTGCAGCACGATGTCGGTGCCGCGCGCCGCGCGCGCCGCGGGCTCGACCGTGAACTCGCCGCGCCCGTCGCTGGTCCAGCGCCAGGCCTCGTCGGAGCCGGCGCGGCGCGAGACGACCTCGACGCGCGCGGCGACCATGAAGGCGGCGTAGAAGCCGACGCCGAACTGCCCGATCAGCGAGGGCGCGCCTTCCTTCGCGGCCTCGCCGAGCCCCTTCACGAAGGCCGCGGTGCCGGAGCGCGCGATGGTCCCGAGGTTGCCGACCAGTTCCTCGCGGCTCATGCCGATGCCGTTGTCGGAGATCGAGAGCGTGCGCGCCTTCGCGTCCGGGGCCAGCACGATCGCGGGGTCGGGGTCGTCGCCCAGCAGCGCGGGCGCCTGCAGCGCCTCGTAGCGCAGCCTGTCGCAGGCATCGGCGGCGTTGGAGACGAGCTCGCGCAGGAAGACGCGGCGCTCGGAGTAGAGGGAGTGCGCGACGATGTCGAGCAGGCGGCTCACCTCCGCCTGGAAGGAATGCTTCTCGGACTGGACGGCCTCGGTCATGTCTGGTCTCTCGCTTCGCTGGGGCGGCGACGATTTGGTCGAAAGCCCCCGGCGGCGCAAGGGGCGCGTCGCGGCGCGCGCCCTTGCCGCGCGCGGCCGCGGCGGGGCCGTCGTTGCTTCGCCGGGGCCGATCCACTAACTTCCGCCCGCTTCCGACTGCCATGCGCGCCCGTAGCTCAGTTGGATAGAGCGTCAGCCTCCGGAGCTGAAGGTCGTGAGTTCGAGTCTCGCCGGGCGCGCCATTCCTCCATCGACCGTCGCCGCGGGGCCGCGTGCGCGGCACGGCGGGGCACGCCAGGGTCGTCGCGGCGCTGCGCGCCGGCCTGCCGATGCTGGTCTGCAACCGCAGCCACGCGATGGTGCTCACCGCGGCGAGCTACGTCGCCGACGGCCCTGTCCCGACGATCCTCAATCTCGACGGTCTTGGCCGACGGGCAGGTTCTAAACTAACTTGACGGGTGGTTCCGTCCTCGGGGGCTGGTCGAGACCGTGGCCGCCGAGCGCGGCGGCGAGCTCACCTATCTCGCGCTGCCGTCGGTCTCGCGGACGAATTAAGGGAGCGCAAACCGTTTCCGGCGCAGGCTTCCGCCACGCTTCCGCAGGAGGACGAGATGCACCCGAATGCCCTGCGCCCAGCCATCGCGGCGTCCATCGCCGCCGCCGCGATGTTCGCCGCCGCCGCGCAGGCGCAGCCGGCGCCGGGCCAGCCGCTCGGCCAGGCCATGGTGGGCGCATGGGCGGTCGGCGGCGTCGACAAGTGCGCGACCGCGCCCTATCGCGTCACGCTCGACGGCGGCACGATCGTCTTCCGCGACCGTGCCGGAAAGGTGACGCGCGAGCGCATCGAGGCCGCGAGCCCGACCGCCATGGTCACGCGCGTCGAGGAGGGCCAGCAGGGCAAGCCGGTCGCGGTCTGGAACTACGAGCGCAGGTCGGCCGACACGATCGCGGTGACCAACACCACGACGCGGCGCGCCTTCACCATCTTCAGGTGCGAGGAGGCGCCCTCGGAGGCCACGGACCTCGAGGGGCAGGCGGCGCTCGCCTTCCTTGCGCGCTTCGCGAAGGCCCCCTGCGGCGTGTCGCTCGACAAGCCCTGCCGCGCGCCCATGCCGGCGCTCATCCTCAGGCTCGCCGCCGCCGATGCACATGGCTGGTTCGAGGCGCGCCAGGGAACGCCGGCCGGCTATCGCTCCATCGCGGTGGTCTGCTCCGACAGGTTCTTCGCCGCGCCGTTCGCGAAGGGAACCCAGGTCACGATGCGGCTGGTCGACTACGAGGCGATGTTCGACATCGAGTCGGCGGAGTCCGGTGAAAAGGAGCGGTTCATCCTCGGCGCGGAAGCCTGCGCGGTCGTCCTGCCGCGCTGATCGCGGCCTGGCCCCGCCTCCTCAGCGCGCGGCGAGGAAGACGAGGAGGAAGAAGGCGAGGCCCAGGCCGGCGATGACGAGGAAGCCGACCAGCGCGAGGCCGGCCAGCGCGCCGACGAGGTGGCGGAACGCGGGCACCATCACGAAGGCGCCGACGACGATGCAGGCGACGAGGAACCACTCCATCGCGGCCGCCTCCGCCCGCGTCCCTCAGCCCGCCGCGAATTCGCGGCGGAACCCGCCGAGCTTCTCGGCCAGGTACTGCGCGAAGTCGTGGTTCGGCCGCTCGAGATGGCTGAGCGGGCCCGGGCGCGCGTCGCCGGCCAGCACGCCGCGATAGACGCGCTCGGTGCAGGCCTTGTCCTCGTCGTTGACCTTGTCGAGCAGCGCCTTCACGCGCGCGAAATCCGCCTGCGCCTCGGGCGCCTCGACGAATTCCGGCGCCATGCCGCCGCCGAAGACCACGCGCACGCGCCCGGTGCCCTCGGGATGCAGCGACAGGTACCAGAAATAGCCCGGCGTCAGCGTCACCAGCATCGCCGGGTAGACCGCGAGCAGGAAGGTCGTGCGCCGCCGGTCGCCCTTCATGCGCGTGTTGGAGGGATGCGCGAGCGCGATGCGCAGCGAATCGTCCTTCAGGATCGTGTGGTAGTTGAAGGCGGGCAGCCCCGGTGGGCAGTCCATCTCCTCGAGCCTCGAGAGCCTGCCGATCGTGCCGGCGTGGCAGCGCGGCAGGTGGTAGCTCTCCATGAAGTTCTCGGCGAGGATCTTCCAGTTGGTGTCCCAGGAGAACGTCTCGCGGAAGGTCTCGGTGTAGCGCTCGAGGCCGTAGTCCTCGATCAGGCCGTGCACGCCGGCGAGGCGCTCGGCCACCGGAGGCGCGTCCTTGTCCAGCGTCACCATGATCCAGCCCAGCCATTCCTCGCAGCGCAGCGGCGGCAGCGCGATCTCCTCGCGCCGGAAGCAGGCGTTGCGCTCCATCGCGGGCGCCGCGGCGAGCCTGCCGTCGAGGTCGTAGGTCCAGGCATGGTAGGGGCAGACGATGCGCGGCGCGTTGCCCTTGCCCTCGAGCAGCGTCGACATGCGGTGCCGGCACACGTTCGACATCGCGCGCAGCGCGCCGTCGCGCCCGCGCACCACCAGCACCGGCTGGCCCGCGATCTCGCCGGCGACGTAGTCCCCCGGCTTCGCGAGCGACGAGGCGCGGCCGAGCATGATCCACTCGCGCGCGAAGATCGCGTCGAGCTCGCGGCGCAGGAATTCCGGGCAGGTATAGGCCGAGGCCGGCATCGCGCGGGCGCGCTCGAAGGGGACCGCGGCGCTGGCGAGGAGCTCGGCGACGGAGGGCGGGACGTCCATGGCGCCTCCAGCCTAGCCGCGATCGGCGGCCGGTTTCGAGCCTGGAGCGAGCAGGCCGAGCGCGAGCGCGCATCCCGCGGCGATCGCCAGCGCGCCCGCGAGCTGCGCCATCGTGAGGCGTTCGCCGAGGACGGCCCAGCCGAAGGCCGCCGCCACGACCGGCACCGCGAACTCGACGCTGATCGCGCGCGTCGCGCCGATCGAGGCGACGAGGCCGAAATAGACGACGTAGGTGAGCGCACTCATCACCCCGCCCAGGACCAGGAGCGCGGCGACGTCGCCGGCGTCCGGGATCGCGGGCACGGGCACCAGCAGGAGCAGCGGCAGCGTCATCCCCCCGCCCGCGAGGAAGGCGCCGGCGGTGATGTCCCAGGGATCGGCGCCGCGCAGCGCGCGGCTGGCGTAGCAGCTGCCGAAGGCGGCGCAGAAGGAGCCCGCCAGCGCGGCGGCGCAGCCCAGCGCGAAGCTGGCGCCCGGCTCGATCGCGGGGAACCCCACGAGCAGCACGATGCCGCCGACGCCCAGCGCGAGCCCCGCGGCGGTGGCGCGGGTCGGCCGCTCGATCCCCCAGAGCCAGCCGATCGCCATCGAGAAGAGCGGGATCGTCGCGACGAGGATCGCGGTCATCGCGGTGCCGATGCGCGGCGCGCCGAAGGACAGGCCGAGGAGCTGTCCCGCCACCGTGGTCGCGCCGACGACCGCGAAGCGGCCCCAGCCGGCGCGCAGCCGCAGCCGGCGCCCGAGCACGGCTGCCGCGGCGAGCAGCGCCACGCTCGCGACGAGGGCGCGGAAGGCGACCGCGCCGACCAGGCCGAAGGCCGCCTCGACGCGCAGCACGAGCGCGAAGGACAGGCCCCAGGCGATCGCGAGGAACGCGTAGCCGGCGGCGTCGCGCGGGCTCATGGCGCCGCGCGCTCCCGCGCGCGCGCGCGCATGGCCTCGCGCGCCAGCAGGATGCCGGCCAGCGCGATGGTCGCGCCGCCGAGGATGGTCGCGAGGTCGGGCTGCTCGCCGAAGGCGACGAAGCCGAGCACGACGGCCCAGAGCAGGCCCGCGTAGCCGAAGGGCGCGGTCAGCGAGACCGGCGAGAGCGTCAGCGCGCGGATCACGAGGAAATGCGTCACGCCGCACATCGCGCCATGGACGAGCATGATCGCGGCGTGCAGCGGCGTCGGCCAGGTCCAGAAGAAGGGCGCGACGCAGGCCGCGAGCAGGAAGCCCACGAGGCTCGAATGGAAGAGGCTGGTGACCGCCGGGTCGGCGGCCGCGGCGCGCTTGGTCGCCACCTGGTAGATGGCGTAGCTCGCGGCCGAGGCGATCGGCAGGGCCACCGCCCAGCCGAAGACCTCCGGCGCCGG
>CANMWW010000129.1 GCA_947500965.1 Alphaproteobacteria bacterium | reverse complement strand
GGCGACTCCATCACCGCGATCGTGATCGGCGTGCTCTACATGAAGGGGATGCAGCCCGGGCCGACCGTGTTCATCAACAGCCAGGACCTCGTCTACGCGCTGTTCATCGTGTTCTTCCTCGCCAACCTGCTGATGATCCCGTTCGGCTGGGCGATGATCAAGGCATCGCGCCGCATCCTGTCGGTGCCGCGCGAGGTGCTGATGCCCGTCATCCTGCTGTTCTGCGTCGTCGGCTCCTTCGCGATCGAGAACTCGATCTTCAACGTCTGGGTCATGCTGGCCATGGGGATCATCGGCTACCTGTTCGAGGAGAACGGCATCCCGACGGCGCCGGCGATCCTCGGCCTCGTGCTCGGCAAGATGATCGAGGAGAACTTCCTGCTCTCCATGATCAAGGTGGGCGGCGACGTCACGGGCCTCTTCGCGCGGCCGATCGGCGGCACGCTGGGCGCGCTCGCCGTCGCGATCTGGGTCCTGCCGCTGGCCTGGCTCGCATGGCGCAGGATCGCCCAGGGGAGGGCCGCATGATCGTCGACTGCCACGTCAATGTCTGGGAAGACCGCCACTGCACGGAGATGTTCCGCGAGCAGACGAAGTTCGCGCGGCCGGGCTCGGTCGGCATCAAGGCCGACGCCGACACGCTGCACAAGGCGATGGAGAAGGTCGACAGGGCGATCATCTTCTCGCTGCGCTACGGCGACAGCGCGGGCATCGACGGCGACGACGAGGTGACGGCCGCGGCGGTCGCGAAGTATCCCGGCAAGTTCGTCGGCTTCGCCTGCATCGACCCGCGCCGCCCGGACTGCATGGACCTGCTCGTCCACGCGATCGAGGACCTGAAGCTCAAGGGCGTCAAGTTCGGGCCGATCTACAACGGCGTCTCGCTCAACGACCCGCGGATGGAGCCCATCTACCGCTACCTCGTGAAGCACGACCTGCCGCTCACCATGCACATGGGCACGACCTTCGCGGCGAATTCGGTCGCCGAGTACGGCCGCGCCATCCATGTCGACGACGTCGCGCGGCGCCATCCCGACCTCAAGATGGTCATGGCCCACATGGGGCACCCCTGGTACGAGGAGTGCATCATCGTCGCCCGCAAGCAGCCCAACGTGTATTGCGAGGTCTCGGCGCTCTTCTACCGGCCGTGGCAGTTCTGGAACATCCTCAAGGCGGCCGAGGAATACACGATCGCCGGCCGCGACAAGATCTTCTGGGGCACGGACTTCCCCTTCGCCGAGGTCGAGGAATCGATCGCCGGGCTGCGCGGGGTCAACCGCGTCGTCGCCGGCTCCGGCCTTCCGCCGGTCTCCAGCGAGACGATCGAGCGCATCCTCCACTCCAACCCCTTCGCGCATTGGTGGCACGACCCGGCCGCCAAGGGCCTCTGAGGTCGTCCATGCCCACCGAGCTCTGCGACCTCTCCGCCGTCGAGTTGCGCCGCCTGATGGGCGCGCGGCAGGCCTCGCCCGTCGAGGTCCTGGAATCCTGCATCGCGCGGATCGCGCGCGTGAACCCGCGCCTCAACGCCGTGACCGCGACCTGCTACGAGCGCGCGCGCGAGGAAGCGCGGGCCTCGGAGGCGCGCATCCGCCGCGGCGACGCGCTGGGCGTGCTCGAAGGCCTGCCGCTGGGCGTGAAGGACCTCAACGAGACGGAGGGCCTGCGCACGACCTGGGGATCGCCGATCTGGAAGGACCACGTGCCGGCGAAGGACGAGCGCATGGTCGCGGCGTGCCGCGCCGCGGGCGCGATCGTCGTCGGCAAGACCAACGTCCCGGAGTTCGGCGCCGGCGCCAACACCAGCAATCCCGTCTACGGCCCGACGCGCAACCCCTTCGACACCGCGCGCATCTGCGGCGGCTCGTCGGGAGGCTCGGCGGTCGCGCTCGCGGCGTCGATGCTGCCGATCTGCACGGGCTCCGACACGGGCGGCTCGCTGCGCACGCCGGCGGCCTTCTGCGGCATCGTCGGCTTCCGCGTCTCCCCGGGCACGGTGCCGACCGAGCGCCGCGCGCTCGGCTGGACCAACATCTCCGTGCAGGGCCCGATGGGGCGCGACGTCGCGGACACCGCGCTTCTGCTCTCGGCGCAGGTCCGGTCCGACGGCGCGGACCCGCACGCGCATGGCGTCGACCCCGACCTGCTCCGCCCGCCGGTCCCGGCCGACCTCTCGCGCCTGCGGCTCGCGGCCTCGGCCGACCTCGGCTTCGCGATCCTCGACCCGCGCATCCGCGCGGCGTTCCAGGACCGCGTCGCCCGCATCGGAGGCTGGTTCCGGGAATGCGCGTGGCGCGACCCGGACATGGCCGGGGCGGACGAGACCTTCGAGGTCATCCGCGCGCAGAACTTCCTCGCCGCGCACCTGGAGAACTACCGCACGCGGCGGCACCTGCTCGGGCCCAACATCGTCGCCAACGTGGAGCAGGGGCTCGGCCAGTCCGCGGCCGACGTGGCGCGGTCGCATGCGCGGCAGACGAGGATCTTCCGCTCCTTCCAGGACTTCTTCCGCGACCACGACGTGCTTGTCTGCCCGGCCGTCACGGTGCCGCCCTTCGAGATCGAGCGCCTCTACCCCGAGGAAGTCGACGGCAAGCCGATGCGCACGTACTTCCACTGGCTGTCGATGGCCTATGGCGTGACGCTCACCGGCCACCCGGCGATCTCCATCCCCTGCGGGCTGGAGCCGACGGGGACGCCGATGCACCTGCAGGTCGTCGGGCCGCATGGCGGCGACGCCTTGGTCCTGTCGGTCGCCCTCGCGCTGGAGAAGGCGATGGCCTCCGACCCGGTCCTCGCGCGGCCGCTCCCGGACCTCGCTGCCCTCTCCGCGTGACGCATCGCTTCCCTGCCGGGATGGACGGGCGGGGAGCGGGGGGCCGCGCTATTATGGCGGCGTGAAGCCAGCCAGAAGCATCGAGGAGCCTGCCCCGCCGGTGGCCATGCCGCCGCAGCCGGTGCCGCTGCAGGCCACCGCCGCCCGGGCCGCGGAGGCACCGCCCGCGCGCCGCGTGGCGCGCCTCGTCCTGCGCGGCCTGCTCATCCTGCTCGTGGCGGCGGGGCTCGCCGCCGGTGGCGACGCGGCGTGGCGCTGGTGGAGCGATGGCCGGTTCCTCGCCAGCACCGACGACGCCTATGTCCGCGCCGACGTGGCCACGCTCGCGAGCAAGGTCGCCGGCCATGTCGCCGCGATCGAGGTGCGCAACGGCGACCGCGTGCGCGCCGGGGACGTCGTCGTGCGGCTGGACGACGGCGACCTCGTCCTTGCCATCGAGGCCGCGCGCGGCCGCATCGCGAGCCAGGAAGCTACCGTGGCGCGGCTCTCGCGCCAGGCCGACGCCGCGCGCGCCGCGGCCGAGCAGGTCGCGGCGGACATCGCCGGCGCGCGCGCCGCGCTGGAGCTTGCCTCCGCCGAGCTCGCCCGCTACGCGGCGCTGGCCGCGCGCGACTTCGCCAGCCGCAGCCGCCTCGACCAGGCGCAGGCGGAACGCCACCGCGCCGCCGCGGTGCTCGCCTCGGCCGAGGCCGCGCTCGCGACCGCGCGCGCGCGCATCGACGTGGCCGATGCCGAGACGGCGGAGGCGGAGCGCCTGCTCTCGGAGCTCGCCGTCGCCCTCGCGCGCGCGGAGCGCGATCGCGGCTTCGCGACGATCCGCGCGCCCTTCGACGGCACGGTCGGCAATCGCGCCGTGCAGCAGGGCGAATGGGTGCAGCCCGGCGCGCGGCTGCTGTCCCTCGTCCCGGCGCAGGGGCTCTGGATCGACGCCAACTTCAAGGAGACGCAGCTCGGCAAGCTGCGCCCCGGCCAGCACGCGCGCATCGAGGTCGATGCCCTGCCGGGGGCGCCGATCGACGGACAGGTCGTCGCATTCTCCCCGGCCTCGGGCGCGGTCTTCAGCCTGCTGCCGCCGGAGAACGCGACCGGCAACTTCACGAAGATCGTGCAGCGCGTGCCCGTGCGCATCGCCGTGCCGGCCGACGCCGATCCCGCCGGCCTGCTGCGGCCGGGCCTGTCGGTCGTCGTGCGCATCGACACGCGCGACCCAGGCGACGGGCGCGCCGCCGGCGTGGCGGCCGCGCGCCGATGAACCCGGCCGGCGCCGCGCCGGGGGCGGACGCAGGCATCCCGCCGCGCAGGCTCCTCGCCTTCCTCGCCATGGTCTTCGGGATGTTCATGGCGATCCTCGACATCCAGATCGTCTCCGCGTCGCTGACCGAGATACAGGCCGGCCTCGCGGCGAGCGCCGACGAGGTCGCCTACGTCCAGACGAGCTACCTGATCGCGGAGGTCATCATGATCCCGCTCTCCGGGTTCCTGTCGCGGATCGTCTCGACGCGCTGGATGTTCACCTTCTCCGCGGGCGGCTTCACCATCGCCTCTTTCCTATGCGGCACCGCGACCACCATCGAGGAGATGGTGCTCTGGCGCGCGGTCCAGGGCTTCATCGGCGGCGGGATGATCCCGACGACCTTCGCCGCCTCCTACGCGATGTTCCCGCTCTCGCAGCGCGCGCGGATCATGCCCCTGATGGGCCTCGTCGTGCCCTTCGCGCCGACGATCGGGCCGACGATCGGCGGCTGGCTCACCGAGATGTTCTCGTGGCACTGGCTGTTCTACGTGAACATCGTGCCGGGGATCCTCGTGACGCTCGCGGGCGCGCTGCTGATCGACCACGACCGCCCGAACTGGGCGCTGTTCCGCGACTTCGACTGGTGGGGCCTCGCCTTCATGGCGGTGTTCCTGGGCTCGCTCCAGTACGTGCTGGAGGAGGGGCCGCTGCGCGACTGGTTCGACAGCGACGTCGTCGCGGGCTTCGCCGCGCTCGCGATCGTGGCGGGGCTGCTCTTCTTCGCGCGGGTCCTCTCGGCCACCGAGCCGATCGTGGACCTGCGCGCCTTCGCGAACCGCAACTTCGCGCTCGGCTCCATGTTCTCGCTGGTGATGGGCGTCGGGCTCTTCGGCCTCACCTACCTCTTCCCGCTCTACCTCGCGCGGGTGCGCGGCTTCACGCCGCTGATGATCGGCGAGACGATGTTCGTGACCGGCATCTGCATGCTGCTCTGCGCGCCGCTCGCCAACCGCATCGTCTCGGTGGTCGACCCGCGCATCATGCTCCTGCTGGGCTTCGGCGGCTTCGCGGCGAGCACCTGGCAGATGACCTGGATCACGCGCGACTGGGACTTCTGGGAACTGCTCCTGCCGCAGGTGTTCCGCGGCTGCTCGCTCATGTTCTGCATGATCCCCATAAACAACCTCGCGCTCGGCACGCTGCCGGTGGACCGGCTGAAGAATGCTGCGGGGCTCTACAACCTGATGCGCAACCTCGGCGGGGCCATCGGCCTCGCGCTCATCAACACGATGATCGGGACGCGCACGGACCTGCACTACGCGCGGCTGCGCGAGCACGTGACCTGGAGCAGCGACGCGGCGACGGAGGCGCTGTCGCGCCTGGGCGCGGGCCTCGCGCGCGGCGCGGTCGACGCCGAGGCGGTCGCGCTGCGCCGCCTCGCGGAGCTTGCGCGACGCGAGGCGCTGGTGATGAGCTTCGCCGACGTCTTCCTGGTGCTGACCTTCGTCATCGGCCTGCTGATCCTGCTGGTGGCGTTCATGGAGCGGCCGCTGCCGCCGGCCAGGCGGCGCTGACGCGGATGGATCGCAAGGCAAGGGAGGACGCGATGGACGAGCAGGACTTCGAGCGCGGGCTGGCGATGCGAAAGGCCGTGCTGGGCGACGAGTACGTGGAGAAGGCGCTCGCCTCCGCGGACGGGTTCTCGCGGCCGCTCCAGGACCTCGTGACGTCCTTCGCCTGGGGGCAGGTCTGGACGCGCGAGGAGCTGCCGCGGCGCACGCGCAGCCTCGTCAACCTCGCGATGCTCGCGGCGCTCAACCGCCCGCACGAGCTGCGGATCCACCTGCGCGGCGCCGTGAACAATGGCTGCACCAACGAGGAGATCCGCGAGGTGCTGCTGCAGACGGCCGTCTATTGCGGCTTCCCGGCCGCCATCGACGCCTTCCGCGCGGCGCGCGAGGTGCTCGTCGAGCTCGGTCGCCTGCCGCCGGCGAAGGGCTGAGCGGGGCCGTGCCCGCGCCGCTCCGGCCCGCGGAGGTCCTCTCTCGCTACGGCGCGCACGCGGCGACGCTCGACGCCGCGCTCGACGCGCGTGTCGCCGCCGGCCCGGCACGCGCCTTCCTGGTCGAGGACGGGCGCGAGACCTCCTACGGCGCCTTCGCCGCGCGCGTCGCGGCGGCGGCGGCGCTCCTTCGCGACGCCGGCGTCGGTCACGGGGATCGCGTCGCCGTCGTCTCCGCCACGGACGCGGCGATGGTGACCGCGCTCTTCGCGACCTGCCGGCTCGGGGCCGTCTTCGTGCCGGTCAACCCGGACCTCAGGCCGCCGGAGGCCGCGCAGGTGGTCGCGCGCAGCCGGCCGCGCCTCGTCCTGCACGGGGCGGCGCAGGGGGCGCTTGCGCGCGAGGCCTCGGCCGGCATGGAGGCGAGGCTGCTCGACATGGCCGTTGCCTTCGCGGGGCTCGACGACGCGCCACGGCTGCCAGCGGGCCATCCGCGGCCCGGGCCCGGGGACACGTGCCTC
>CANMWW010000128.1 GCA_947500965.1 Alphaproteobacteria bacterium | reverse complement strand
CGGCGCCCGGCTCGACGACGAGGGCCGCATGGTCGGCTCCTTCGCGATCTGCGACTTCCCCTCGCGCGCCGAGCTCGACGCGTGGCTCGCGCGCGACCCCTATTCCAGGCAGGGCGTGTGGAAGCGCATCGAGGTGACGCCGATCCGCATCGCCGTGAGCGACGGCCGCGTCATGCCCTGACCGGGACAGGCGCGCGCGCGCGCCCTATCATCCGGCAAGGCCAGTCAGTCCAGGGAGGCGAAGGTGAAGATCGCGGTGCTCGGTGGCGGGATCGTCGGTGTCACGACGGCCCATGCGCTGGCCTCGGACGGCCACGAGGTCGTGGTGGTCGATCGCCAGCCGCTGGCGGCGAACGAGACCAGCTTCTCGAACGCGGGCATGGTGGCCCCGGGGCACGCCTATACCTGGGCGAGCCCGCGCGCGCCGAAGATCCTGCTGAAGTCGCTCTGGCGCGACGATACCTCTCTGCGCTTCCGCTTCTCGACCGACCCGCGGCTCTATTCGTGGTCGCTGCGGTTCCTGCGCGAGTGCAACGCGGCCTCCGCCGCGCGCAACACCGCGAACAAGCTGCGCCTGTGCCTGTTCTCGCAGGCCCAGCTGCAGGAGACCGTGGCGCGCACGGGCATCGAGTTCGACCGCGTCACGGGCGGCGCCGTCTATCTCTACCGCGACCCCGCGCTGTTCGAGTCCGGCGTGCGCAACACCCGGGTGCTGACGGATCTCGGCCTCGAACTGCGCGCGCTCGACCCGCAGCGCGCGGCGGAGGTCGAGCCCGCGCTCGAATCCGTGAAGGGCCAGCTGGCCGGCGCGATCTACTCGCCGAGCGACGAGTCCGGCGACTGCCATGCCTTCGCCAACAAGCTCGCGGCGATCGCCGCGGGCATGGGCGTCGACTTCCGCTGGAACACGACCATCCAGCGCATCGAGGCGTCCGGCGACCGCATCGAGAAGGTGGTCACCGACAAGGGCGAGGTGGTGGCCGACGCCTATGTCCTCGCGCTGGGCAGCTACGCCCCGATCGAGGCGCGCAAGCTCGGCGTCAACCTGCCGATCTACCCGGTGAAGGGCTACGCGCTGACGCTGGGCGTCGAGGGACGCAACGGCGCGCCCATGCTCTCCGGCGTCGACGAGCAGAACCTCGTCGCCTGGTCGCGCCTCGGGCGGCGCCTGCGCCTCACCGCCACGGCGGAGTTCGCGGGCTACGACACCAGCCACAAGCCGTCCGACTTCGCGCACATGCTCAAGGTGGCGCGCCAGCTCTTCCCGGACGCCGCCGACTTCGACCGGCCGTCCTACTGGGCCGGCCTGCGGCCGATGACGCCCAAGGGCACGCCGATCCTGGGACAGGCGCGCCACCGGAACCTCTGGTTCAACACCGGGCTTGGCCACATGGGCTGGACCATGAGCCATGGCACCGCGCGCATCACCGCGGACATGATCGCGGGACGCAAGCCGGGCGTCGACCTGAAGGGCCTGACCTTCGCCGACGCCTGAGCGCGCCGGTCAGAGCTGGAAGAGCCGGCCCCAGCCCCTGACGGGCTCGCGGTAGCCCGCGAGCCGCAGCGCGTGCCACGCCATCGCGTGGTTCGACGCGGTGGCGGGCTTGCCGGTCGCCTGCTCCAGCCGCTCGATGATGCCCGCGGCGCGGAAGCTCGAGCAGCTGATGAAGACGCCATCGACCTCCTTCGCGCGGCCGAGGCGCGTCGCCGCCTCGAGCAGCGTGTCGGGCGAGATCGTCGCGGCGACGAGGTCGTCGGGATTGTTGAACGAGCCGAGCGCGGGCACCTCGATACCCCGCGCCTCGACATGCGCGCGCATGCGCTCGTTGATCGCCTGCATGTAGGGCGTGAGCAGCGCCACCCGCCGCAGGCCGAGCGCCTTCAGCGCCTCGATGCCCGCCAGCATGGGCGATGTGACGGGGATGCCCGGCCGGTGGCGCCGCACCTCGCGCTCCACGTACTCGTCGCCGAGCACCATCGCGCCCGAGGTGCAGCCGAAGGCGACGGAATCGAGCCGCTCGTCGTTGGGCAGGATCAGCCTCGTGGCGGGCGCGATCTCCTTGCCGAGGGCGGCCAGCGTGTCGGGCGTGATCTGCGCGTCGTTCCAGATGCGCGCGACGTAGAAGGCGACGCCGTCGATGGCGAGCATGTCCCGCCACTCCGCCTCCATGGTGTGGTCGGTCGCCAGCACGATGGCGCCGATCCGCGCGCGCGCGCCCGAGCCGCGATCCGTGCGGTATGGAAGGTTCTGCATGTCGATCGCGAGGGGGCGATGCGTGTCCATCCTGGTCTCCTTGCGGTTCAGCCGCCGAGCTTCGCGTCGCCGACGACGTCGCGCATCATGCGCGCCACCAGCTTGCGGTCGATCTTGCCCGGCCCGTTGAGCGGCAGGGCGTCGACGAAATGGATGCGCCTGGGATGCGCGTAGGCCGGGCCGTTGGCCAGGCAGAAGGCCTTGAGCTCGTCCTCGCCCGCGTCGTGGCCCGCTGCGCGCACGACCATCGCCACCGGCACCTCGCCCTTGATCGCGTGGGGGAAGGGCACGACCGACACCTCCGCCACCGCGGGATGCTTGAGCAGGATGTTCTCGACCTCGAGCGGGTACACGTTCTCGCCGCCGGAGTTGAACATGTCGTCGACGCGGCCGCGGAAGTAGTAGAAGCCCTCGGCGTCGAGGCTGAACAGGTCGCCGGTGCGCAGCCACCCGTCGACCAGGCGCTCGCGGTTCACCTCCGGCAGGTTGTAGTAGCCGGGCGTCACGCCGGGGTTGCGCACCCAGAGCTCGCCGTAGGACGGGTCGTCGCGGCCATCGGCGCCGACCAGGCGGCACTCGCCCTCGGGCCAGATCACGCCGCAGGAGCCGTGCGGCGCGCGCCTGCCGTCGAGAGGCGGGCCGATCATCACCGGCCCGCCCTCGGTCAGGCCGTAGCTCTCGCCCACCGGCACGCCGAACGCGGCCTCCACCGCGTCGAGCAGTTCCTTGGGCGTCGGCGCGGAGCCGATCTTGAGAACCTTGAGGGCGGACCAGTCCAGGCTGGCGATGAGGTCCTTCTGCTGCAGCAGCAGCGTGAAGACCGCAGGCACGCCGCCCGCCACGGTACAGCGGTAGCCGGACAGCACCTCGAGGAAGCGCCTCGGCTCGAAGCCCGGCAGGATGACGACCGAGCCGCCGCAATGCAGCAGCGGCTTGATCGCGCCGGCCATGGCGTTCTTGTGGAAGAGCGGGACCGCCGCGAGCGCGCGGTCGCCCGGCCCCGAGGGCCAGTACTTCTGCAGCGTGCGGATCCACCAGAGCTGCCCGGCATGGGTGAGCACCACGCCCTTCGGCCTGCCCGTCGAGCCGGAGGTGTAGGGCAGGAAGGACATGTGGCCGGGCGCCAGCTCCGGCGGCTCGAACGCCGCTGGCGATGCCTGGAGGGAGGTCTCGTAGACGCGCCATCCCGGCGGCGCGGCGTCGAGCGCGAACTTCGCGCGCAGCTTCGCGGCGTCGCAGGTGGCGACGATGCGCGGGTTGGACGCGGGATCGACGACCGCGGCCACGGCGCCGGAATCCGCGAGCACGTAGGCGAGCGTGTCGGCGCCGAGCTTGATGTTCATCGGCACGGGCACGACGCCCGCGCGCATCGCGCCGAACATGACCTCGACGAACTCGAAGCGGTTGCCGATGGCCATCGCCATGCGGTCTCCGGGCCGCAGGCCGGCGGCGGAGATCATGGCGGCGAAGCGGTCGAGCCGCTCCTCCAGCTCGCCATAGGCTACCTCGCGCGGCCGGGCGCGGCTGAGGTCCACCAGCGCGATGCGCGACGCATGTGCGCGCGCCGCCTCGTGGCACCAGTATCCGAGGTTGTCCGTCCGCCGATCCGTCACACCGCAACTCCCACCGCTCGCGAGGCCGCGAGCAAAGCAAACGCGCCGCCCGCGCTCAAGGGCGACGCTCTCCCGCCGGCGCGCGCGCGACCACCACCTCGGGTCCCGCGGCGCCGGAGATCTCGCGCATCAGCTTGTTGCGGATCGCGAAGGCGAAGCTGTCGAAGTCCTCGGCGACCATCAGGAAGGCGCCCGGGCCGCCGATCACCCTGTCGCGGTAGTGCTGGTCGAGCGGCTCGCTCGGCATGTTGCGCCAGCCGCCGGGACCGGGGCGGTCGTTGATGATGGCGAGGCCGTTGATCGTGATGCCCATCGCGACGGCCTCGTCGCGCGCCTGCTGCACGGGCCGCCCGTTGTTGTTCACGCCATCGCCCGAGACGTCGATCACGCGCCGCGCGCCCCGCAGCCCGCCGGCCCCGAACAGGCCGCGGGAGAAGTCGATCGCGCCGGAGATCGATGTCCAGTTCGCGTTCACCTTCTGCGTCGCGAGCACGGCGGCTGCGAAGCGCTCGGCGGCCTCCGGCCCGTCGACGATCGTCCAGGGCACGATGACCTTCTGGTAGTGCGCCCCGGCCCACTCGACCATGGTGACGGCGATGCGCCCGAGCGCGCCGCCGCGTATCGCCGCGGCGATCGCGGGATGGGCGAACGCCCCGGCATAGCCCTCGCGCTGCAGCTCGAGTTCCTCGTCGTCCATGCTGCGCGAGATGTCGATCGCGAGCACGAGCTCGAGGTCGACGTCGGCCGCGCGTGCGGCGCCCGGCAGGGTCGGCGCGAGCAGCGCCGCGGCGAGGATCGCCGCGATGAATCCGGACCGGCGCATGGGCTGGCTCCCTTCGCTCTTCGGGGCGGAGGCCGCGATCCTAGCAGGTCCGCGGCGGCGCGCTCAGCGCCTGCGCGGGGCCTGCTGCTGCCCGGCGCGGCCGGCGATCTCGACGATGCCGTCCACGGCGCCATCGGCGATCGCGCCCGCGATCTCGGGCCAGCCGCGCTGGAGCGCCGCCGCGGGGATCTCGTTGCGCTGGCGCAGACGGCCGAGCTCGGAGCCGTCCGTGCCGAAGACCTTCCAGACGATGTCGAGCGCGACCTGGTCGCGCGGGCGCTCGGAGAAGTCGACGCTGCCGGCGAGCACCACGTTGCGCTCGCCCGGCGCGTCGGCGACGGTCATGCGCGCGCGCTTCAGCGCCGCCGCCATCGCGCGCTCGAGCACCGAGGCCTGCGCCGCGGGAAGGCCCGCGATGCGCGCGACCGCCATGGCCGGGATGGGCAGGGCGGCGCCGCCTGCCGGGTTGACCTGCGCGGCGACCGTCTCCGCGATGCGTTGCAGCACGACGCGTCGCCGCGGCGCGCCGGGCGCGAGGTCGCGCTCGAGGACGTTCGCCTCGAAGGTGCCGATGTCGCTCCCGTCCGGGCCGGAGAGCCACAGCACGATCACCGCGCCGGCGCCGGGCTTGCGCTCGAGGAAGCTGGAGAGGACGAGGCTGGAGCGGTTGCCGGCGCCGTTATGCGCGATCACGTCGGCGTCGCGCAGCGCCTTGGCGAGGGCGGAGGCGAAGTCCTGCGAGATGTCCTCGTCCGTGACGCCGGCGAGCGGCATCACGACGATGCCCGCCCTGTCGCCGAGCACCAGCAGCGGGTTCTCCACCGACTTGTCGTCGGGCTGGAAGGGCCTTGGCAGGTCCCCGCAGGCCGCGACGAGCAGCGCCAGCAGCCAGGCGAGGACGGTCCTAGAGGACGGCACAGGCGAAGACCGAGAGCAGGACGGCCGCCAGGGCGATCATGAACAGGTGGGGCATCGTCCGCGTTCACTCCTCGATCAGGATCGCGGAAAGCTGGCGTCCGTAGTCCGGCTCGCCCCGGATGCAGGAGCGCCTGTAGCTGAAGAAGCGCCGGTTCTCGAGCCGCGTGTCGTTCGGCAGGACGGCGACGTCCGCGAGGCCGATCGCCGCGAGTCGCGCGGCGGCATAGCCCTTGAGGTCGAAGAGATGCCGGTCCGGAGCCTGGGCCGGGAAGAAGAAGGCGGCGTTCGCGGGATCCTGGGCGAGGAAGGGCGCCGGGAATTCAGGGCCGACCTCGTAGGAGACGCGGCCGATCGCGGGGCCGATCGCGGCCGATATGCGATCCGCCGAGGCACCCATCCGGCACATCGCGGCGACCGTCGCCTCGAACACGCCGGAGAGCGCGCCGCGCCAGCCCGCATGCGCCGCGCCGACGATGCGCGCCTCGGCGTCGGCGAACAGCACGGGCGCGCAATCCGCCGTCAGGATGCCGAGCACGATCCCGGGGACCGAGGTGACCATGGCGTCCGCGCGCGGCGAGTCCTCCCGCCGCCATGGCGCCTTCACCTCGACGACGTCGGCGGAATGCACCTGGGCGAGCGTCACGAGCCTGGCGGGGTCGGCGTCGATGCGCCGCATCGCGCGCGCGCGGTTCTCCGCCACGGCCTTCGCGTCGTCGCGCGAGCCGAAGCCGCAATTGTTGCTCGCGTAGATGCCCTGGCTGGTGCCGCCGTTGCGCGTGAAGAAGGCATGGCGCACGCCTTCGATGCGGTTCAGCAGTCCTGTGGTCAGCCTGGGCATGCGTGGCTCATCCCGATGGGGGCATGGCGTCGAAGCCGGGCGGGACGGGCAGTCCCGGCGCGCCGACGGCCATCGCCTTGAACAGGCTGCCCATCTCCGCGTCGCCGATCAACCTCGCGCAGGCGATCCGCAGCGCCTCGCGCTGGGCGGGCGTGG
>CANMWW010000127.1 GCA_947500965.1 Alphaproteobacteria bacterium | reverse complement strand
CGCCGCGCAGCACGGGGCGCACCATCTCGTCGGCGCCGAGGCGCAGCCCGCCATGCCCCTCGGGGTCCGTCTCGAGCAAGCCCGCCGCGACGAGCTGCCGGAACAGGCTGCGCCACTGGCCGCGGTCGAGCTCGCCGCCGACGCCATGGACCGCGAGCCGGTCGTGGCCCAGCGTGCGCACGCGCTCGGTGTCGGCGCCGAGCAGCACGTCGACGATATGCGCCGCGCCGAAGCGCTCGCCCGTGCGGTAGACCGCCGAGAGCGCCTTGCGCACGGGCTCGGTCGCGTCGCTGCTGCGCGCGGGCTCGAGGCAGACGTCGCAGTTCCCGCAGGGCTCGGGCAGGCGCTCGCCGAAATGGGCCAGCAGCACCTGGCGCCGGCAGGTCGAGGCCTCCGCGAAGCCGATCAGCGCGTCGAGCTTCGCATGCTCGACGCGCTTCTGCGCCTCGCCCGCGTCGGACTCGTCGATGAAGCGGCGCAGCAGCGGCACGTCGCCCGCGCCATGCGCCATCCAGGCCACGGCGGGCAGCCCGTCGCGCCCGGCGCGCCCGGTCTCCTGGTAGTAGGCCTCGAGGCTCTTGGGCAGGTCGACATGGGCCACGAAGCGCACGTCCGGCTTGTCGATGCCCATGCCGAAGGCGATCGTCGCCACGACCACCACGCCGCTGTCGCGCCTGAAGCGGTCGAGCGCCTCGGCCCGCGCACCCGACTCCATCCCCGCGTGGTAGGCGATCGCGTCATGGCCAGCCTCGCGCAGCCCGGCGGCGAAGCTGTCGACGCGGCTGCGCGAGCGCGCGTAGACGATGCCCGCCTCGCCGCGATGCTCGTCGAGGAAGGCGAGCAGCTGGCGCTTCGCGTCGTCCTTGTCGCGCAGCAGGTAGCGGATGTTCGGCCGGTCGAAGCTGGCGACGAAGACGCGCCCCGCCTCGAGGCCGAGGCGCCGGACGATCTCCTCGCGCGTGCGCGGGTCCGCGGTCGCGGTGAGCGCGATGCGCGGCACGCCCGGGAAGCGCTCGGCCAGCGCGGCGAGCTGCAGGTATTCCGGGCGGAAGTCGTGTCCCCATTGCGAGACGCAATGCGCCTCGTCGATCGCGAAGAGCGCGACGTCGACCTCCGCGAGGCGCTGCAGGAACGCGCCGCCCAGCAGGCGCTCCGGCGAGACGTAGACGAGGTCGAGCTCGCCCGCGCGCATCGCGCGCCAGGCGTCGCTGGCGTCCTCCAGGCTCTGCGCCGAGTTGATGGCGGCGGCGCGCACGCCCGCCTCGCGCAGCGCGTCGACCTGGTCCTGCATCAGCGCGATCAGCGGGGACACGACGACGCCCACGCCGCGCCGGCAGAGCGACGGCACCTGGTAGCAGAGCGACTTGCCCCCGCCCGTCGGCATCAGCACCAGCGCGGAGCCGCCATCGACGACATGGGCGACGATCTCCGCCTGCGGCCCGCGGAAGGCCGGGTAGCCGAAGACCTCGCGCAGGACCTGCGCGGGGTCCGCGATGCGACCGGCGACCGGCATGCTCAGTCGCCGCCGCGCGGCGCGTCGGCGCGCCCGCGCATGTTCATGACGGTCTGGAGCATGCGCGCGCAGGGCGTCTCGGCGCCCGACGCGTCGATCGCCACGACGTCGACCTCGACCACCGCCAGCGTCCGGCCGGCCTTCGCGACGCGGCCGCGCGCCGCGAGCGAGGCGCCGCGCGCCGGCGAGAGGAAGTTGATCTTGTACTCGACGCTCAGCACGGTCGCGTCCGGTGCCGAGAGGCTGAAGGCGGCGTAGCCGGCGGCCGAGTCCGCGATCATCGCGACCACGCCGCCATGCACGAAGCCGTGCTGCTGCCCGACCTCCGGGCGCACGGGAAGCAGCACCTCGGCCTCGCCCGGCGCGACGCGGCCGAGGCTGGCGCCGACGAGCGCCATGGCGGGCTGGCGCGCGAAGCTGTCGCGCACGCGCGCCTCCCAGCCGGGGTCCTGCGGGATCGGATTCGTCACAGCACGATCATCGTCGCGAGGCCGAGGAAGGAAAAGAACCCCGTGACGTCCGTCACCGTGGTCAGGATCACGGCGGACGAGACCGCGGGATCGACGCCGATGCGGTCGAGCACGACCGGGATCACCACGCCTGACACGCCGGCGACGACGAGGTTGATCATCATCGCCGCGCCGATGCACGCGCCGATCGACGCGTCGTGGAACCAGGCCCAGGCCGCGAGCCCGGTGAGCAGGGCGAAGAGGAAGCCGTTGAGGCCGCCGACGACGCCCTCCTTGAGCACGATGCGCGAGGCGTTGGCCATCGTGAGCTGGCCGGTGGCAAGCGCGCGCACCGCCACGGTCAGGGCCTGCGTGCCCGCGTTCCCGCCCATCGAGGCGCAGATCGGCATCAGAACGGCGAGCGCCACGACCTTGGAGATCGAATCCGAGAACAGCCCGATCACCGAGGCCGCGACGAAGGCGGTGCCGAGGTTGAGCAGCAGCCAGAGCGAGCGCAGGCGCGCCGTCGCGAGGACCGGCGCGTGGACGTCGCTGCCGGCGACGCCCGAGAGCCGCATCATGTCCTCTTCCGCCTCGGACTCGATGACGTCGACCACGTCGTCGACGGTGATCGCGCCGATGAGGCGCCCGCCCGCGTCGACGACCGGCGCGGAGACGAGGTCGCGGTCCTTGAACAGCCGGGCGACGTCGGCCTCGTCCATGTCGACGGGGATCGGCTCGAACTCCGTCTCCTGGATCTCCGAGATCCGCATCGAGCGCTGGGCGCGCACGAACGTGTCGAGCGCCACCCAGCCGACGGCGCGGTGGCGCTGGTCCACGACGAAGATGTCGTAGAAGTCGTCCGGCAGGTCCTGGCCCCGGCGCAGGTAGTCGATGCAGGTGCCGACGTCCCAGTGCGCCGGCACGGCGACGACGTCGCGCTGCATGAGGCGGCCCGCGGAGCCCTCGGGGAAGGCAAGGCCCTCCTCGATCTGCGCGCGTATCGCCTTCGGGATCGCCTGCAGGACGAGGTCGCGCTTGGTCTCCTCCAGGCCGTCGATGAGGTAGAGCGCGTCGTCGGTGTCGAGGTTGGCGATGGCGCGCGCGAGGTCGCTCGTGCCGAGCTGCGCCGCGACCTCGTCGCGCAGGACCTCGTCGAGCTCGGGGATCACCTCGGCCGGGAAGGCCGGGCGCAGGGCGTCCACGAGAAGCGCGCGCCGCTCCGCGGAAAGCAGGCCGATGAGCTGCGCGGCCTCCGAGTAGTGAAGCCCGGCCGCGGCCGCGCGCGCGCCATCAAGGTCGTCCGCGGCGAGCAGTTCGTCGATGCGCGCGGCAAGCGCCGGGTCGAGCCCGACCTCGTCCGCCGCCGGGGCTTCGCTTGGGGCGTCGGGCGGGGCGGTCTCGGCCATGGCGGGGGCGTCAGACGCGCGCGGCGCCGGCCGCGGCGCGGTCCTGGGCCTCGACCGCGCAGAGCGCGGTCATGTTGACGACCGAGCGCACGGTCGAGGAATTGTCGAGGACATGCACGGGCGCGGCCATGCCGAGCAGCATGGGGCCGACCTTCTGCCCGCCGCCGAGCTCGCGCAGCAGCCCGAAGGCGATGTGCGCGGCGTCGAGCGTCGGCATGACGAGGAGGTTTGCCTCGCCGCGCAGCGTCGAGTCCTGGAAGGCCTTCAGCCGCACCTCCTCCTCGAAGGCGGCCTCGGCGCTCATCTCGCCGTCGATCTCGAGGTCGGGCGCCAGCGCGCGGGCATGCGCCAGCGCCTCGCGCATCTTCAGCGAGCTGTCGGTGTCGAAGGAGCCGTAGGTGGAGTGCGACAGCAGCGCCGCGCGCGCGCGCAGCCCGAAACGGCGCATCGTGTCGGCGCCGCGCACGGTCATCGCCGCGATGTCGGCGGCGGAGGGATCGGGCTGCACGTGGGTGTCACAGACGAAGATCGTGCCGCGCGGCATGATCAGCGCGGTGATCGCCGCCGGCGTCGCGACGCCGGGCTGCAGCCCCACGACGTCGATCACGTCCTGCAGCGCGCGGTGCCAGCGGCCGATCAGCCCGCAGATCATCCCGTCGGCCTCGCCCTGCGCGACCATCAGCGCGGCGATCACGACGTTGCGCGTGCGCACGATCGTGCGCGCGCCGTCGACGCTGACGCCCTTGCGGCCAAGGCGGCGGTGGTACCAGGTCCAGTCGCGCTGGTAGTGCGGCAGGTCCTCGGGGTTGCGCAGCTCGACGTCCTCGTCGAGGCGCAGGCGCAGGCCGAGGCGCTCGATGCGCTTGCGGATCGTCTCGCGGCGCCCGACGAGGATCGGGCGCGCGAGGTGCTCGTCGACCACGGTCTGCGCGGCGCGCAGCACGCGCTCGTCCTCGCCGTCGGCGTAGACGATGCGCATCGGCTTCTGCTTCGCGCGCTCGAAGATCGGCCGCATGAGGAAGCCCGAGCGGTAGACGAACTCGGAGAGGCGCTGGCGGTAGGCGTCGAAGTCGGCGATCGGCCGGGTGGCGACGCCCGAGTCCATCGCCGCGCGCGCGACGGCCGGCGCGATCTCGAAGATGAGCCGCGGGTCGAAGGGCCGCGGGATCAGGTTCTCCGGCCCGAAGGCCGGCGGCTCGCCGCCATAGGCGGCGGCGACCTGCTCGTCCGCGGCCTTGGTCGCGAGGTCGGCGATCGCGCGCACGGCGGCGACCTTCATCGCCTCGTTGATCGCCGTCGCGCCGACGTCGAGCGCGCCGCGGAAGATGAAGGGGAAGCAGAGGACGTTGTTGACCTGGTTCGGGTAGTCGGAGCGCCCGGTGGCGATGATCGCGTCGGGGCGCACCGCGCGCACCTCCTCGGGCATGATCTCCGGCGTCGGGTTGGCGAGCGCCAGGACGACCGGGCGCGGCGCCATGCGCGCGACCATCTCCGGCTTCAGCACGCGCGGCGCGGAGAGGCCGAGGAACACGTCGGCGCCGGCGATCACCTCGCCCAGCGTCCGCGCGTCGGTCTCGCGCGCATAGGCCTCCTTGCGCGGATCCATCTCGACCTTGCGGCCGGCATGCACGACGCCCGCGATGTCGGTGACCCAGATGTTCTCGCGCCGCACGCCGAGGTCGACGAGCAGGTCGAGGCAGGCGAGCGCCGCGGCGCCGGCGCCGGAGGTGACGAGCTTCACCTCCTCCACCTTCTTGCCGACCACCTTGAGCGCGTTGAGGATCGCGGCGCCGACGATGATCGCCGTGCCATGCTGGTCGTCGTGGAAGACGGGGATCCGGAGGCGCCGCCGCAGCTTCGCCTCGATCTCGAAGCATTCCGGCGCCTTGATGTCCTCGAGGTTGATGCCGCCGAAGGTCGGCTCGAGGCTGGCGATGATGTCGACCAGGCGGTCCGGGTCGCGCTCGTCCACCTCGATGTCGAAGACGTCGATGCCGGCGAACTTCTTGAACAGGACCGCCTTGCCCTCCATCACCGGCTTCCCGGCGAGCGGGCCGATCGCGCCGAGGCCGAGCACTGCCGTGCCGTTGGTGATCACGGCGACGAGGTTGCCGCGCGCGGTCAGCGTGGCGGCCTGGGCGGGATCCTCGACGATGGCCTGGCAGGCGAAGGCGACGCCCGGGGAATAGGCGAGCGCGAGGTCGCGCTGGTTCGCGAGCGGCTTGGTCGCGGCGATCGCGAGCTTACCGGGGCTTGGATGCCGGTGGTATTCGAGGGCGCTGTCGCGGAGCTTGTCGTCAGCCATTGGCGCCCGCATCCCCGGCTGGTGTGTCGGGCCGCCTGCCTGCGGCCCCGTCCTGTGCGTCAATCGATTGGTGCGGTCGAGAAGAGTCGAACTTCCACGGGATTTCTCCCACTAGCACCTCAAGCTAGCGCGTCTACCATTCCGCCACGACCGCCTGGAGAGGACCGGCGCGCGTCGCGCCCGGCCCTTGCCAATCGAGGGCGGTCGCAATAGCAAATCGCCTCCGGCCACGCAACCGCCATCCCCGTCCCGCAGGGCCAAAGCATGTCGAGCACGAGCGAAGTCCAGGGAAGGGTCGAGTGGCGGCGCGAGGCCTCGCCCGTCGGATACCCCGACGCGCTCGAGGCGATGGAGCGTCGCGTCGCCGCGATCCGCGCCGGGACCGCGCCGGAGCTCGTCTGGCTGCTCGAGCATCCGCCGCTCTACACGGCGGGCACCTCGGCCCGGCCGGAGGACCTGCGGCCCGGCGCCGCCTTCCCGGTCTTCGAGACGGGACGCGGCGGGCAGTTCACCTATCACGGCCCTGGCCAGCGCATCGCCTACGCCATGCTCGACCTGCGACGGCGCGGCCAGGACGTCAGGACCTATGTCCGCGACCTCGAGGCCTGGGTCATCGCCGCCCTCGCGCGCCTCGGCGTCGAGGGCGAGCGGCGCGAGGGCCGGGTCGGGATCTGGGTCGACCGGGGCCCGCATCCGCTTGGCGGACGGCGCGAGGACAAGATCGCCGCGATCGGCGTCCGGGTCCGGCACTGGGTGACCTTCCACGGCCTGTCGCTCAACGTGTCCTGCGACCTGTCGCATTTCTCGGGCATCGTGCCCTGCGGCATCTCCGACGCACGCTACGGCGTCACGTCGCTGCGCGCGCTGGGGATCGACGCCACGATGGAGCAGGTCGACCAGGCGCTTGCGGAAGCATTTTCTTCGATTTTCGAGACCTGAAAATCCGTT
>CANMWW010000126.1 GCA_947500965.1 Alphaproteobacteria bacterium | reverse complement strand
GCCGAAGCGCGCATGCGTCTCCACGACCGCGCGGTAGTGCGGATGCAGCCCGCCGGAGATCACGGCCTTGCCGCGCTTCGTC
This sequence comes from Alphaproteobacteria bacterium, assembly GCA_947500965.1. GTDB lineage: Bacteria > Pseudomonadota > Alphaproteobacteria > CACIAM-22H2 > CACIAM-22H2 > CAIOSQ01. Next base: position 6,582 of record CANMWW010000126.1, on the reverse strand, counting down.
ACGCGGTTGGCCATCATCACGGCCTCCACGGTCGAGGTGGCGCCGTCGTACATCGAGGCGTTCGCGACATCCATGCCGGTGACCATCGCCACCTGGGTCTGGAACTCGAAGAGGTACTGCAGCGTCCCCTGGCTCACCTCCGGCTGGTAGGGCGTGTAGGAGGTCAGGAACTCGCCGCGCTGCACGAGGTGGTCGACGCAGGACGGAACGTGGTGGCGATAGGCGCCCGCGCCGATGAAGCTCGCCATGGTGCCGGCGGGGCGGCTCCTGGCGGCCAGCGCGGCCATGTGGCGCTCGACCTCGAGCTCGCCCTTCGTCGTGGGCAGTCCCGCGATCGGCCCGTCGAGCCGCGCGGAGGCCGGCACGTCGCGGAACAGCGCGTCGACGGAGGGCGAGCCGATCGCCGCGAGCATCTCGCGGCGCGCGGCGTCGGTATGGGGCAGGTAGCGCATCGCCGCGATCCTCCTCAGGACAGGGTGGCGAGGTAGGCCTTGTACGCGGCCTCGTCCATCAACTCGCCGAGCTCCGCCGGGTTCGACAGGCGGATCTTCATGAACCAGCCATCGCCCATCGGCGACTGGTTCACCTGCGCCGGGTTGTCGGGCAGGCCGGCATTCGACTCGACCACCTCGCCGGAGACCGGCGCGTAGACCTCGCTCGCGGCCTTGACGGACTCGACCACCGCGGCCTCGCCGCCGCGCGCGACCTTCTTCCCCGCGGCCGGAAGCTCGACGAAGACGACGTCGCCGAGCTGGCTCTGCGCGTAGTCGGTGATGCCGCAGGTGCCGACGTCGCCCTCGACGCGGACCCACTCGTGTTCCTTGGTGTAGCGAAGCTCGGACATCGTTCCTCTCCCTCTCTCTCGTTCCCCGAAGATCAGCCGCGGAAGTAGCGATGCGGCGCGAATGGCATCGTGGCGATGGTCGCCGGGCGCGGCACGCCGCGCACGACGAGCTGCACCTTCGTGCCCGGGGCGGCATGCGCCGCCTCCACGTAGCCCATGGCGACCGGCCCGCCGACGCTGGGGCCGAAGCCGCCGGAGGTCACCTCGCCGATGCGCCGCCCGGCCATGTCGGTGACCTCGGTATGCTCGCGCGCGGGCGCCTTGCCGTCGGGCAGGATGCCCACGCGACGGCGCGACGGGCCCTTCGCGAGCTCCGCCTGGATGCGCGCGGCGCCCGGGAAGCCGCCGCCTTCGCGGCGGCGCTTCTGGATCGACCAGGCGAGGTCCGCCTCGATCGGGGACGTCGTGGCGTCGATGTCGTGGCCGTAGAGGCAGAGCCCCGCCTCGAGGCGGAGCGAGTCGCGCGCGCCGAGGCCGACCGGCTTCACCTCGGGCTCTGCGAGCAGGAGACGCGCGAGGCGCTCGGCGCCGGCCGCGGGCACGGAGATCTCGAAGCCGTCCTCGCCGGTGTAGCCGGAGCGCGTCAGCCAGCACTCGATGCCGCCCAGCCGCGCGGTGCCGAAGGTCATGAACTTCATCGCCGCGGTCTCCGGCGCCATCCGCGCGACGACAGCGGCGGCCGCCGGCCCCTGCAGCGCGAGGAGCGCGCGATCGGCGAGCTCGACGACGGCGATGCCGCCGAGCCGCGCGCGCATGTGCGCGAGGTCCTGCGCCTTGCAGGCGGCGTTGACGACGAGGAAGAGATGGTCGCCGCGATTGGTGACCATGAGGTCGTCGAGGATGCCGCCATCCTCGGACGTGAACTGCGTGTAGCGGGTCCTGCCGACGCCGAGATTGGCGATGTCCGCGGGGACCAGCGTCTCGAGCGCGGCCGCCGCGCCCGCGCCCTCGAGCCGGACCTGGCCCATGTGCGAGACGTCGAAGAGCCCGGCCGCGGCGCGCGCGTGGTTGTGCTCGGCGAGGATGCCGGCCGGGTACTGGACGGGCATGTCGTAGCCAGCGAAGGGAACCATCTTCGCGCCGAGCTCGCGGTGCAGCGCGTTCAGCGGGGTGACTTGCAGCCCGTCCTGCGGGGTGTCGGCCATCGGCGGTCCTCCGGACATCGCACGGAACGGCGTCCCGCGCATCGCGGGCGGAGCGGTTCCGCGCCCCCTCTGTCCTTGGACCTGAAAGATTCGCGGCGCGGCCTGGGCGGCCTGCACCACTTACATCTTCGGTGAGGGCGCCCCGTCGCCGGAGCGTCCTGCTTTCCAGAGTCTCCGCGACCCACGGTCCTTTTGCCTGAGAGTTTCCGGGGCGGTTGCTCCTTCGGCGCCGTCCCCGCTTCGCGCCGGGGCCCTGTGCAGGCCCGGTGCGACTCGGCGACGGTCTCTCCCGCGGCGCGGCGTCGACGCCAATCTAGCCGCGCCCGGGCACGAGTCAACGACGCGCTCGCGCGCGCTCAGCGCCGCGCCGCGCCGCCGCTGCGGTTCCAGCGCAGCTGCTCCTCGTCGAGCAGCAGGCCGACCCAGATCTGGTAGCTGGGCGCCTTCTCCGGCGACTCGACCGTGATGCGCGGCTCGATGTCCTCCACCGTGCCGACGCGGACCCGGTTCTCGGGCCAGGCGAAGGCGACGTTGAAGGTCTGCCGGTTCATGACGTTGCCCTGCGGGTCGACCACCGCGACGAAGTAGCCGACATCCTGCCGGCCCGACCTGTTCGCGGGCCCGCGCTCGGCGGCGATCGCGATCTGCAGGTCGACGGTCACGAGGCGCCGGTCGCGCTTGCAGTCGACGACGACGTCGGCGATGCGCACATGCGCCGAGACGTCCGTGAGGTCTCGGCCCGCGCCCTCGCGGAAGATCGTCGCCTCGCCTGCATCGGCGAGGATGAGGCCCTGCGGGCAGACCGTGGCCGGGTTGACGGGGTCCCCGGTGCAGCCCGCCAGCAGGAGCGCGGCGGTGGCGGCCGGGAGGAGGACGCGCGAGCTCACAGCTTCGTGTGAGCGCCGTCGCATAGCGGCTTGTTCGCGGTCGCCTTGCAGCCGCAGAACCACACGGTCTTGCTCTCCTTGGCCTCGAAGACCAGGGGCGAGAGCCCGGTCCCTGCATGCGAGCCGTCGCAGAACGGCTGCTTCTTCGAGAGGCCGCAGGAGCACCAGTAGTATTTCCGGCCGGCCTCGACGGCGACGCCGTAGGGGGCCTTCTGGGCGGCGACGGGCTGGGTCATCTGGTCGATCTCCGGGAGTTCGTCGGGGCGTCGGACAGGCTTTGCCTCGCGGCGCGGAGGCGCGGTAGCTTCCCGTCCGCCCGGGCGCGCACGACACTAGAGAAGGCGCCGCGATTCCTCAAGCGGGCCGGCCCCGTTGCAGCAGAGATGACCGCCGCTCCTCGCCCCGAACTGACGATCCTCCTCGCCGCGCCGCGTGGCTTCTGTGCCGGCGTCGAGCGCGCGATCCTGATCGTCGAGCGCGCGCTCGAGAAATGGGGCGCGCCGGTCTACGTGCGCCACGAGATCGTCCACAACCGCTTCGTCGTCCGCTCGCTCGAGGCCAAGGGCGCGATCTTCGTCGACGAGCTCGACGCCGTGCCCGACGACCGGCCGGTCGTCTTCTCCGCCCATGGCGTCCCGAAGTCGGTCCCAGCCGAGGCACGCCGGCGCGCGCTCGTGCATGTCGACGCGACCTGCCCGCTGGTCAGCAAGGTCCACCACGAGGCGGAGCGCCATTTCGCCGCGGGCCGCCATGTCGTGCTCGTCGGCCACGCGGGGCACCCCGAGGTGGTCGGCACGACCGGCCAGCTGCCCGAGGGCGCCACGTCGCTCGTCGAGACCGTGGCGGACGTGGCGCGCCTGTCGCCGCCCGATCCCGGGCGCCTCGCCTATGTCACGCAGACGACGCTGTCCGTGGACGACACGGCCGCCGTCGCCGCGGCGCTGCGCGCGCGCTTCCCGGGGATCATCGGCCCGCGCAAGGACGACATCTGCTACGCCACGACCAACCGCCAGCTCGCGGTCAAGGAGATCGCCGGTCGCGTCGACGCGCTGGTCGTCGTCGGCGCGCCGAACTCCTCGAACTCGCGCCGGCTGGTCGAGGTCGCCCAGGCCGCCGGCTGCGCGCGCGCGGTGCTCGTGCAGCGCGCGACCGACATCGACTGGAGCGAGCTGGCGGGGATCCGCAGCCTCGGCGTGACCGCCGGCGCCTCGGCGCCCGAGGTCCTCGTGCAGGAGGTGATCGAGGCGGCCGGCCAGCGCTTCTCGACGCGCGTCGAGGAGGTCGCGACGGCCGTCGAGGACGTGCACTTCAACCTTCCGCGGGCACTCGCGGGCTGAGGCGGCGATGGCGGTCTACACGGAAGTCGACGACGCCGACCTGCGCGCCTTCGTGGCGGCCTACGACATCGGCGACGTCGTGTCCGCCAAGGGCATCGCCGAGGGCGTCGAGAACTCGAACTACCTGCTGCAGACGACCCGGGGCCCCTGGATCCTGACGCTCTACGAGAAGCGCGTCGCGCCGGCGGACCTGCCCTTCTTCATGGGCCTGATGGAGCATTGCGCCGCGCGCGGCATCGACTGCCCGCTGCCCATCCGGGGCCGCGACGGCGAGGTCATCCGCAGCCTCGCCGGTCGCCCGGCGGTGATCGTGTCCTTCCTCAACGGCATGTCGCCGCGCCGCGTGGAGGCCCGGCATTGCGGGCCGCTCGGCGAGGCGCTCGCCGGCCTGCACCTCGCCGTCGCGGACTTCCCGATGCGCCGCGCCAACGCGCTCTCGATCGAGGGCTGGGCCAAGCTCGTCGCGCAGTCGCGCCCGCGCGCCGACGAGGTGGCGCCCGGGCTCGGCGACGAGATCGCGCGCGAGCTCGACGAGATCGCCCCGCGCTGGCCGCGCGACCTGCCCGCCGGCGTCATCCATGCCGACCTGTTCCCGAACAACGTCTTCTTCCTCGACGACAGGCTGAGCGGGCTGATCGACTTCTACTTCGCGTGCAACGACTTCCTCGCCTACGACGTCGCGATCTGCCTCAACGCCTGGTGCTTCGAGCCCGACCTCAGCTTCAACGCCACCAAGGCGCGGCGCCTGACCGACGGCTACACGCGCCGTCGCGCGCTGCAGCCAGGCGAGATCGAGGCGCTGCCGCTGCTCGCGCGCGGCGCGGCCTTCCGCTTCCTGCTCACGCGCCTCTACGACTGGCTGCACGTGCCCAAGGGCGCGCTCGTCAACAAGCTCGATCCGCTGGAATACCTGCGCAAGCTGCGTTTCCACCGCTCCGTGCGCTCCGCCGCCGACTACGGCCTGTGACCCGCCGCCACGACTTCGCCCCGGCCCGGCCGCGGGCGTGCCATCCCGGCCGCGCGGGACTCGCGCCGTGACCCGAGCACGGAGACCGCCCATGCGCCGCCTCGCCCCCGCCATCCTCCTCGCCGCCTGCATCGCCGCCGCCACCGGCGCGCGCGCCGCGGCGCAGGACGCCTTCTCCCCAGCCCGCGCCGCGATGGAGCAGGGCCTCACGGTCGTCTCGATGTCGGAATCGGCGCAGCGCGAGCTGCGGCGCGACAGGCTGCGCATCGAGCTGCGCGCCGAGCAGGCCGGCAGGGACCCGGCGCGCGTCCAGGCCGAGGTGAACCGCGTCATGGCGGCGGCGCTCGCCCGCGCGCGCGCCGCGGCGACGGGCGCCGGCCTGCGCGTCGAGACGGGCGGCTACGCGATCCACCAGGAACGCGTCGGCGACACGAAGGAGACGACGTGGCGCGCGCGCCAGGGCCTCTCCCTCGTCGGCACGGATGCCGCGGCGATGCTGCAGCTCGCCGGCCAGCTGCAGCAGGACGGGCTTCTGGCGAGCGGCATGGGCTGGGAGCTCGGCGACGAGGCCCGCCGCGCCGCGGAGCAGGAGCTGCTCGGCGAGGCGATCGCGCGGCTGCGCGCGCGCGCCGACGCGGTGGCGACGGCGCTGGGCGGGCGGTTCCTGCGCTTCGCCACCGTCGCCGTCGACCCGCAGCGCGGCTTCGATCGCCCCATGCCGCGCATGGCGATGCCCATGGCGATGGCCGCGCCCGCGGCCGCGCCGGAAGTCGCCGCGGAGGCGGGCATGGAGGTCGTGCGCGTGGCCGTGCAGGCCGAGGCGCTGCTGGGGCCGGGACGATGAGCGACGCGCTTCCCTCGATCGTCGAGGTCTTCGTCGACGGCGCCTGCTCGGGGAACCCGGGCCCCGGCGGCTGGGGCGCGATCCTGCGCTGGCGCGACCACGAGCGCGAGCTCTCGGGCAGCGCGCCCGGCACGACGAACAACCGCATGGAGCTGACCGCCGCGATCGAGGGGCTGAACGCGCTGCGCCGCCCGGCGACCGTCCATGTCACGACCGATTCCACCTACGTGCGCGACGGCATCACGAAATGGCTGCCGCAGTGGAAGAAGCGCGGCTGGAAGACGGCCGACAGGCAGCCGGTGAAGAACGAGGACCTCTGGCGCGCGCTCGAGGAAGCCGCCGCGCGCCACGACGTGACCTGGCACTGGGTGCGCGGCCATGCCGGGCATCCGGAGAACGAGCGCGCCGACGCGCTCGCGCGCGCCGCGATCATGGCGCTGCGACGCGGATGAGCGGCGACGCGGTCTTCGCGCCGGGCTTCGTCGAGCGCCCCTGGTGGTGGGAGGCCGCGCCGCCCGCGCCCGCGCCCGCGCAGCTGCCCTCGCGCGCCGACGTCCT
>CANMWW010000125.1 GCA_947500965.1 Alphaproteobacteria bacterium | reverse complement strand
CGTGGCGAAGCGCCCGCCCGGCAGCGCGATGGCGGCGTTCACGGCGCTGTCGTGCAGGCGCAGCACCGCGATCGCCTCGCCGCGCTCGAGCGACCAGAGGATGGCGCGGCTGTCGAAGCTGCCGGAGATCGCGACGGCGCCGTCCCCGGCGACCGAAAGCGCGCGCACCGGCCCGCCATGCCCGCGCAGCGCCTCCTCCGCGGCCGGCGCGGCGGCGGGCGCGCAGGAGAGCACCAGGGCGAGGGCCGCGGCGATGGCGAGGGCAGGACGCATGGGACGAAGCCTCGGAGGGGGGAAGCGCGGCGGGAAGATGGCATCGCGGCGGGCCGTGACAAGCGCGAAGCCGGTCATCTACGCTGGCGGCGGGGGAGACGGGGATCGATGCATCGTTACGTGCTGAAGCGGCTCGTGCACCTCGTGCCCGTGCTGTTCGTCGTCAGCGTCGTGGTCTTCTCGATCACGCTGCTGCTGCCCGGGGATCCGACGCTCGCGATCCTCGGCGAGCAGGCGAGCCAGGCCGAGCGCCTCGCGCTGCGCGAGAAGATGGGCCTCGACCGCCCGGTGCTCGTCCAGTACGCAACCTGGCTCGGCCAGGCGCTGGCCGGCGACCTCGGGCGCTCGCTGCGCACGCAGGAGGCCGTGTCCGAGATGCTGGCCGCGCGCATGCCCGTGACGCTGCAGCTGACGCTCGGCGCGATCGTGCTGGCGGTGGTCGTCGGCGTGCCGCTCGGCATCCTCGCCGCGCTGCGCCGCAACTCCTGGATCGACATGCTGTGCTCCGCGGTCGCGATGAGCGGCGTCGCCCTGCCCTATTTCTGGACCGGGATGCTGCTCATCATCCTCTTCTCGCTCGTGCTGCGCTGGCTTCCGCCCTCCGGCTACGTGCCGCTGCTGCAGGACCCGGTCGGGAACCTCAAGCTCATGATCCTGCCGACGCTGACCGTCGGCGCGGCGATGTCGGCCCTGGTGATGCGCCAGACGCGCACCGCGATGCTGCAGGTCCTGTCGCAGGACTTCATCCGCACCGCGCGCGCCAAGGGCGTGTCGGAGGCGCGCGTCGTGCTGCGCCACGCGCTGCGCAACGCGCTGATCCCCGTGATCACCGTGATCGGCCTGCAGACCGGCGCGCTGGTCGGCGGCGCCGTCGTGACCGAGACCGTGTTCGGCATGCCCGGCCTCGGCCGCATGGTCGTCGAGGGGATCTTCGAGCGCGACTTCGCGGCCGTGCAGGGCGCGATCCTCGTGATCGTCGCCGGCGTCCTCGCCGTCAACCTCGCGACCGACCTCTGCTACGCGGCCCTCGACCGGAGGATCAAGCTGTGAGCACCCCGGCGATCGCGGGCACCGTGCCTTCCGAGGGCGCCTTCGCGCGCACGGCGCGCAGGCTCATGGCGCACCGGCTCGGGCGCATCGGCCTCCTCGTCTCGGCGCTCGTCGCCTTCTGCGCCGCCTTCGCGCCCTGGGTCATGCCGCACGATCCGGCGGGCATCGACTACGAGGCCATCCTCGCCGCGCCGCACGCGAAATACTGGCTTGGCACCGACGAGCTCGGCCGCGACATCCTCTCGCGCATCATCGAGGGCGCGCAGGTCTCGGTCCAGGTCGTCTTCCTCGCGATCGCGCTCGCCTTCGTCGCCGGGTCGCTGATCGGCCTCGCCTCCGGCTATTTCGGCGGCATGGTCGACGACGTGGTGATGCGCGTCATGGACGGGCTCCTCGCCTTCCCGATCCTCGTCCTGGCGCTTGCCATCGTCGCGGTCCTCGGGCCCGACCTCGTCAACGCGATGATCGCCATCGCGATCGTCAACGTGCCGGGCTTCGCGCGGCTCGTGCGCGGCCAGGTGCTGTCGATCCGGGAGCTCGAGTTCGTGCAGGCCGCGCGCGCGCTCGGCGCCTCGGACCTGCGCATCATGCTGCGCCACATCCTGCCGAGCGTGGTCGGCAACGTGGTCGTCTACGCCTCGCTGCGCGCCTCGACGGCGCTGATCACCGAATCCTCGCTGTCCTTCCTCGGCCTCGGCGCGCAGCCGCCGACGCCGACCTGGGGCGGCATGCTGGCGACGGGCATGCAGTACTGGGACGCCTGGTGGATGAGCGTCTTCCCCGGCCTCGCGATCTTCCTGAGCGCGCTGGCGCTCAACTTCCTCGGCGACGGCCTGCGCGACGCGATGGACTCGCGCCTGCAGGACTGATCGCGCGACTCAGGCGAGTTCCGCGGCCCTCAGGCAGGCCGACATGTGGCCGGGCGCGCGCGCCTCCAGCGCCGGCACCTCGCGCGCGCAGGCCTCCGTCGCGTGCGGGCAGCGCGTGCGGAAGACGCAGCCGGAGGGCGGCGCCATGGGGCTCGGTATCTCGCCGCCCAGCAGGATCCGCTCGCGACGCGCATCGGGGTCGGGCACCGGGATCGCGGAGATCAGCGCCCGCGTGTAGGGATGCGAGGGACTGGCGAAGACGCGCTCGGCGTCGCCGATCTCGACGATCCGGCCGAGATACATGACCGCGACGCGCGTCGCGACGTGGCGCACCACGGCGAGGTCGTGCGCGATGAAGAGCAGCGCGATGCCGAAGCGCCTCTGCAGGTCGTCGAGCAGGTTCACGATCTGCGCCTGGATCGAGACGTCGAGCGCGGAGACCGGCTCGTCGGCGACGATGAACTCCGGCCGCACCGCCAGCGCGCGCGCGATGGCGAGGCGCTGGCGCTGGCCGCCGGAGAACTCGTGCGGGAAGCGGCGCCCGTACTCGGGCCGCAGGCCGACGGTGGCGAGCAGTTCCTCGACGCGCGCGCGCCGCGCCGCGCCATCCGGCTCGAGGCCGTGGATGACCATCGCCTCCTCGAGCATGTCGGCGACGCGCAGGTGCGGGTTCAGCGACGAGAACGGGTCCTGGAAGACGATCTGCATGCGCCGGCGGAAGGCGCGCATCTCGCGCGCGCCCAGGCCGAGCAGGTCGACGCCGTCGAAGCGCACGCGCCCCGCGGTCGGCTCGAGGAGGCGCAGCACCAGCCGGCCGGTCGTGCTCTTGCCCGAGCCCGACTCGCCGACCAGCGCCAGGACCTCGCCGCGGCCGATCGAGAAGGAGACGTCCTCGACGGCGCGCACGTGGCCGACCGTCCGCGGCACGACGATGCCCTCGCGCACGGGGAACCACTTGCGCAGGCCATCCACCTCGAGCAGCGGGGCCGCCGGCGCGCTCATGCGGGCGACGCCTCGAGCTCGGCGCGGCGCAGGCAGCGCACGTCGACGCCGGGCGCGACCGGCTCGAGCGCCGGCGCGCGCATGTCGCACAGGCCCTCGACGGCGGAGGCGCAACGGGGGTGGAAGCGGCAGCCCGGCGGCGAGCTGCGCAGGTCGGGGACGAGGCCGGGGATCGCGGGGAGCTGCCCGCCGCGGCGATCGATGCGCGGCAGGGCCGCGATCAGCGCGCGGGCATAGGGGTGGCGGGGGCGCTTGAGGACGTCGCGGACGGTGCCGGTCTCCACGACCTGGCCCGCGTACATGACGGTGACGCGGTCCGCGATCTCCGCCACGACGCCGAGGTCGTGGGTGATGAAGAGGACGGCCATGCCGTGCGCGGCGCGCAGCTGGCGCACGAGGTCGAGGATCTGGGCCTGGACGGTGACGTCGAGCGCGGTCGTCGGCTCGTCCGCGATGAGCAGCCGGGGACGGCAGGCGAGCGCCATGGCGATCATCGCGCGCTGTCGCATCCCGCCCGAGAGCTCGTGCGGGTAGGCGTCGAGCTTCTTGCCGGGATCGGGCAGGCCGACCTGCGCGAGCAGGTCCGCCGCCTCGCGCCGCGCCGCCTGCCAGCCCATCGCGCGATGCGTGACCAGAGGCTCGGCCACCTGGTCGCCGATGGGCTCGAGCGGGTTCAGGCTCGTCATCGGCTCCTGGAAGATCATCGCCAGGGAATTGCCGCGCATCGCGCGCATCCGGCGCTCCGGCAGGGCGGCGAGGTCGTGCCGCTCGCCATCCCGGTCGCGGAACAGGATCTTCCCGCGCGCGATCCGCGCCGCGGGGCGCGGCAGCAGGCCCATGATCGCGAGGCTGGTCACCGACTTGCCGCAGCCGGACTCGCCGACGAGGGCCATCACCTCGCCCTCGCCGATCGAGAACCCGACGCCATCGACGGCCGTCGATTCACCGCCGCCGGCGGCGAAGGCGACGGACAGGTCCTCGACCGCGAGCAGCGGCAAGGCGGCTGCGCTCACGCGGCGCCGGCCACGAAGCTGCGCCTGCGGCCCGGCTCGAGATGCTTGCGCGCGAGCAGCTCCGCGCCGGTCCAGCCGATGTTGCCATGGCTCGAGAGGCCATAGCGGACCGTCGCCTCGTCGGCGAAGGCGCGGAAGCCCGGCATGTTGAGCCAGATCCGGAGGAGATGGCGCTTCTCCCCGAAATCCTCCGTCTCCTCCTCGTAGGCCGCGCGGCCGTGGAGCACGGTGTAGTTGCTCGCGAAGTAGAGTTGCCCCGGCTGGAGGTCGATCTCGAGCCTGTTCTCCTCCGCCGCCTGGTCGAAGAAGTCGAACAGCACCTGCTCGGCGTTGCTCATCGTCTTCTCCATGCGCGCGAAGGCGCCGGAGATCCAGCTGCGGTTGTACCGGCAGCTCAGCTGGCCGCCGGCGTAGCTGAACACCGGGATCTTCGCGACCGACATGGGCTTCTCCCAGGCCGCGTGCTCGCTGAACCGGTCCCAGTGGAAGCCCTCGTAGAGCATCGGCACGAGCTCGGGATGCTTCTCGAGGAAGGCGTTGTAGACCGTCGTCGAGCTCGCGAGCGTGGTCGGCGCGCCGCCCTTGGCCTGTCGCACGCAGAGGAGGCCGACGACGTCGGCGAGGTCCACGTGCAGCTTCGACTCGCGCTTGCTGCCATAGGCGCGGGTCAGCGGCGTCTTCTTCTGGCCGCGGTCCCAGACGTCCGCGACGAGGGCGGCGCGGCCGTCCTGGCTGACGCAGGTCCCGAGATGGAGCGACAGGCCCCAGTAGACGAGGCGAATCTCGTCGATCGAGAGGTTGCGCAGCGGGAAGCCCTCGAGCAGCACGAAGCCGCGGCCGTCCCTCACGTCGTGCCTGATGCGCGCGACCAGCGCGCGCAGCGAATCGTCGAGCGGGAAGTCAGCCGCCTCCATCTGGTGGAACCACAGGCCCTTGGCCTGCACGGCCTTGAGCCCCGCGAGCATCGCCTCGCGCTCGCGCTCGCCGATCGCCACCCGCCAGGACGGGTCGTCCCCGAGGTCGTCCCCGCGCCAGGCGGTGGCGTCGCGGACGGGTTCGCGCAGGATCTCGCTCATGGTCGCTCCTCCGGGATGGGTCTTCAGCGCTTCAGCCAGGTCTCGGCGTAGATCCAAGTCCCGGCGAACTCGCGTGCGAAGCCCTGCACCTCGCGACGCAGCACCTCCTTGTTCGGGCGGAAGAAGAAGTAGGTCTCCGCGTAGTTGTCGAGGAGGACCTGCTGGATCTCCGCATAGGCCTTGCGGCGGACCTCGACGTCGCTCTCGCGGCGCGAGACGTCGAGCAGCGCGTCGATGCGATCGTCGAGGAAGCCCGAGTAGTTCTGCCGCGCGCCCTTGCCGTAGAAGTTCGAGAAGGTCAGGTCGGGGTCGGGGCGCGGGATGCCCGCGCGCAGGATGCCGACCTGGAAGGTGCGTCCCAGCACCTTGTCGAGCCAGGCCTGGCGCTCGAGGACCTCGATCTTCAGCTCGATGCCGGCCTCCTTCAGCATCGCCTGCAGCAGCTGCGCGATCTGCGTGTCCGGGTCGCGCTGGATCACCACCAGCGTGATCGGGCCCTTGTGGCCGGACTTCTGGTACGCGGCCCTGGCGGCGGCGACGTCGTGGCCATGGCCCCGGATCGACTTGTCGTAGGCGAGCGACGAGGGCGGCTTGAGGCCCTGGCTGACGACGCCCTGGCCGCGCGAGATGACGCGCTCGATCGCCGGCCGGTTGATCGCGAGCGCGACGGCGCGGCGCAGGTCGATGTTGTCGAAGGGCGGCTTCGTGACGTTGAAGGCCATGTACTGCTGGATGCCCTGGATCGTGTCCGAGAGCATGAGCGCGGGATCGCGCTCGACCTGGTCGAAGTCCTTGACCTGGATCGCGTCGCCGACCTGGACGCCGCCGGCCTTCAGCTCGACCAGCTTCACCGCGGTGTTGGCGATGACGCGGACGACCACCTTGTCGAGGTAGGGCAGCTTCCGCCCGTCGGCGCCGTCGCGCCAGTAGCCGTCGAAGCGCTCGGCCTCGACGCGGCCGCTGGTCCAGGACATGACCTTGAAGGGCCCCGTGCCGACCGGCCTGCGCGCGAACTCGGGGCCCATCGAGCGGATCGCCGCCGGCGAGAGCATCGAGCCCGCCTCGAGCGCGAGCACGGCGAGGAACCCGCCGCTGGGCTGCTTCAGGTTCACCCGCGCCGTATGGTTGTCGACCACGTCGACCGAGGCGAGGTCGAGCAGGTATTGCCGGGCCCGCGCGTTGTTGGCGGGGTCCGCCACGCGCTCGAGGTTGAACTTCACGGCGGCGGCGTCGAACTCCGTGCCGTCGTGGAACCGCACGCCCTTGCGCAGGCGGAAGGTGACCGACCTGCGGTCCGGCGCGTAGTCCCAGCCCTCCGCGAGCATCGGGCGGAACGCGCCCGTGTCGTCCTGCTGGAGCAGGTTCTCCGCGAAGAGGTTGTACACGCGCCTGTCGGT
>CANMWW010000124.1 GCA_947500965.1 Alphaproteobacteria bacterium | reverse complement strand
TCGACGACGCGGCTGTCGCGGGTCAGGAAGCCTACCTGCTTCAGGATCTTGCGCAGCGCCGGCTCGTACAGGGTCAGCGCCTTCGAGATGCCGTGGCGCACCGCGCCGGCCTGGCCCGAGAGCCCGCCGCCGACGACCGTGCACATGACGTCGAACTGGTTGAGGCGGTCGGAGACCAGGAAGGGCTGCTGGATGATCATGCGCAGCACCGGGCGCGCGAAGTAGGTCTGCGCGTCGCGGCCGTTGATCGTGATGCGGCCCTTGCCCGCCTTCACCCACACGCGGGCGACGGCGTTCTTGCGCTTGCCGGTGGCGTAGGCGCGGCCCTTGGCGTCCTTCTGCGGCGCGGGGAGCGCCTGCTCGCCGGCGGCGGCGCCCTGGGCCGCCGCGACGGCGGCGTTGGCCATCGCCAGGTCGGCGAGGCTGCGGGTGCGGGTCAGCGTGGTGCCCGTGTTCTTCTCGGCCATGGTGTCACGCGCTCCGCTTGTTCTTGGGGTTCATCTTCGCGACGTCGAGGACGGTGGGGTTCTGCGCGGCGTGCGGATGCTCCGGGCCGGCATAGACCTTGAGGTTGCCCATCTGGTCGCGGGCCAGCGGCGAGTCCTTCTTCATCATGCGCTCGACCGCGCGGACCACCAGTTTGTGCGGCGTCTTGCCGGCGAGGGTCTGGCGCGGGGTGCGCTCCTTCACGCCACCCGGGAAGCCGGTGTGGTAGTGGAACACCTTGTCGTTCATCTTGTTGCCGGTCAGGCGGACCTTCGCGGCGTTGATGATGACGACGTTGTCGCCGCAATCGACATGGGGCGTGAAGCCCGGCTTGTGCTTGCCCTTGAGGCGAAGCGCCACGATCGAGGCGAGGCGGCCCAGAACGACGCCCTCGGCGTCGATGAGGATCCACTTCTTGTCCTTCGCCGCGGCGGCGGTGGTCATCGAGAAGGTTTTCATAGGGAGGTCGGCCCTGGTTGTGCGCGATCGCGCGCCATGGGGTTGGCGCGAGGGCGCGAAGTATCCGCACCGACCCCTCCTCCGTCAACACGCGAATGCGGCCAGACCTGCATTTTCACGCGCGGTACCAAGATACCGTTTCTCGTCGCCCCGCCATTGCGGGTCGTTCAGCGTGGCGGCAGCGAATAGGTCCCCGTGACATGGGCGACGGGCGCGTCCTGCCCCTCCGAGCGCAGCGTGACCTCGGACACGGCCAGGCGCTTGCCGAACTTGAGGATGCGGCCTTCGGCAAGGACGTCGCGGGGCTCGGGCCGGCGCAGGAAGTTGATGCTGAGGTTCGTCGTCACCGCCAGCGCGACCCGCCCCGCCATCGACAGCGTGACGGCGTACATCGCGTAGTCGGCGAGCGCCATCAGGATTGGCCCGGCGATGGTGCCGCCCGGCCGAAGGAAGTCGACCGCGTAGGGCGCGCGCGCCACGACGCGGCCATGCTCGAGCGCGTCGAGGCGGAAGCCGAGCCGGGCGGCGATCGGAAGCTCCGCCTCCACCAGGGCGTCGAACTCCTCGCGGGACATGCGGGAGGGCTGCGTCACGGGCGCACCTTTCGTCCTTGAATTGGCGGCCGAGGATACTCCAAATGCCCGTCGTCAGGTCAGCGCGTCCCGGAGGTCGCATGGCGGAAGAGCATTCGGTGGGCGGCCGCGCCCCGTTGCGGCGCGAGGACGGCGACGGCATCGCCACCCTCCTCCTCGACCGGCCCGAGGCCTACAACGCCCTCTCGGTCGGCCTGATGGAGGCCCTGCTGGCGGAACTCGACCGGATCGCGGTCGACGCATCGACCCGCGTCGTCGTCATCGCCGGCGCCGGGCGGGGCTTCTGCGCGGGCCATGACCTGCGCGAACTGCGCGCGAACCCGGACCTCGGCTTCTACCAGCATGTCTTCGGCCTCTGCTCGCGCCTGATGCAGCGCATCGTGTCGCTGCCCAGGCCCGTCATCGCCCGCGTCCACGGCGTCGCCACCGCCGCGGGATGCCAGCTCGTCGCGAGCTGCGACCTCGCGGTCGCGGCAGAGGGCGCGCGCTTCGCCGTGCCCGGCGTCAACATCGGCCTCTTCTGCTCGACGCCGATGGTGGCGCTGTCGCGCGCCGTCGGGCGGAAGGCCGCGATGGAGATGCTGCTCACCGGCGACATGGTCGAGGCGACGCGCGCGCGCGAGCTCGGCCTCGTCAACCGCGTCGTGCCCGAGGCGGAGCTCGAGCAGCAGGTGCGCGCGCTCGCCGCGCAGGTCGCCTCGAAGTCGCCGCTGGTGCTCGCGATCGGCAAGGAGGCCTTCCACCGCCAGGCCGAGATGGACCTTGCCGCCGCCTATGGCTATGCGAGCGAGGTGATGGCGCGGAACATGATGGCGCGCGACGCCGAGATCGGCATCGACGCGCTGCTGTCGAGGACGCGGCCCGAATGGTGCGGAAGATGAACCACGACGCCTACGACGACGACTACATCCGCGCGATCCTGCGCGACGTGCGCGTGATCGCGATGGTCGGCGCCTCGCCCAGCTGGAACCGGCCCAGCTACTTCGCGATGAAGTACCTGCAGGCGAAGGGCTATCGCGTCATCCCGGTGAACCCTGCCGCCGCGGGCCAGGAGATCCTCGGCGAGAAGGTCCACGCCTCGCTGGCGACGATCGGCGAGAAGATCGACATGGTCGACGTCTTCCGCAACTCCGAGGCGGCCGGCCCGATCGCGGACGAGGCGATCGCGATCGGCGCGAAGGTCGTGTGGATGCAGCTCGGCGTGCGCAACGACGCGGCGGCCGCGCGCGCGGAGGCCGCCGGCCTGCGCGTCGTGATGAACCGCTGCCCGAAGATCGAGTACGGGCGGCTCAGCGGCGCGCTCTCCTGGGGCGGCATCAACTCCGGCGTGATCTCCTCGCGCCGCCGCCGCCCCCTGGCCTGAACGGAAAGGCCGAGGTCCATGGAAGGCGCCCTCGCCCCGCTCCTCGTGTCGACCGGCGTCGTCGCCGTCGCCGAGATGGGCGACAAGACGCAGTTGCTCGCGCTCGTGCTCGCCGCGCGGTTCCGACGCCCGTGGCCCATCGTCCTGGGCATCCTCGTGGCGACCCTCGCCAACCATGCGGTCGCCGGCCTGGCGGGAGCATGGTTCGCGCATCTCCTCCATGGACCCTGGCTGCGCTGGATCATCGCCGGATCCTTCGTCGCCGTCGGCGCCTGGGCGCTGGTGCCCGACAAGTTCGAGGACGACGACAAGCCCGCGATGGACCGCTACGGCGCCTTCGTCACCACGACGATCGCGTTCTTCATCGTCGAGATCGGCGACAAGACGCAGGTCGCGACCGTCGCGCTTGCCGGCCGGTACGCCGCCGACGTGGCGTCGGTGGTCGCCGGCACGACGCTCGGCATGATGCTCGCCAACGCGCCGGCCGTGTGGCTCGGCGACAAGCTCGCCCATCGCCTGCCGCTCAAGCTCATCCGCGTCGTGGCGGCCTGCATCTTCGTCGCGCTGGGCATAGCCGCCTTCGTGATGCTGGGCGACTGAGATGGATGCCCCGCCTTCCAGGAAAGAGTGAACGCCATGACCGACAGCAAGCCCGGCCCCGCCGACCGCTCCTACGCCTTCGAGACGCGCGCGGTCCATGCCGGCGCCGGACCGGACCCGACGACGGGCGCGCGCAACGTGCCGATCTACCAGACGACGTCCTACGTCTTCGACGATGTCGACCACGCCGCGTCGCTCTTCAACCTCCAGGACTTCGGCTACGTCTACACGCGGCTCGGCAACCCGACCGTCTCCGCGCTCGAGGAGCGCGTCGCGAGCCTGGAGGGCGGCCGCGGCGCGGTCGCGGCGGCGTCGGGGCATGCCGCGCAGCTCCTCGCCTTCTTCTCGCTGATGGAGCCGGGCGACGAGTTCATCGCATCACGCAGCCTCTATGGCGGCTCGATCACCCAGTTCATGCATTCCTTCCGGCGCTTCGGCTGGAAGGTCAACTTCGTCGATCCCGCCGACCCCGACGCCTTCCGCGCCGCGATCAACGCGCGCACCAAGGCGATCTTCATCGAGGTCCTGGCCAATCCGGGCGGCATACTCGTCGACATCGAGCCGATCGCCGCGATCGCGCGCGAGGCCGGCGTGCTGCTGATGGTCGACAACACGATGGCCTCGCCCTGGCTGTTCCGGCCCTTCGAGTGGGGCGCCGACATCGTCATCCACTCGACGACGAAGTTCCTCTCGGGCCACGGCACCTCGATGGGCGGCGTGGTGATCGAGTCCGGGCGCTTCGACTGGAACCGCAGCGCGGAACGCTACCCGGGCATGACGAAGCCGGATCCCGCCTACCACGGGTTGACCTTCGCCGAGACCTTCGGCGACTTCGGCTACACGATGAAGACCCGCGCGGTGGCGCTGCGCGACCTCGGCCCGACCATGGCGCCGATGAACGCCTTCATGACGCTGACGGGCATCGAGACGCTGCACCTGCGCATGGAGCGCCACAGCGCCAACGCGCTGAAGGTCGCGCGCTTCCTCGAGCAGCACCCCGCCGTGGCCCGCGTCTCCTATGTCGGGCTGCCGTCGAGCCCGTACCACGCGCTGGCGCGCAAGTACCTGCCCCGCGGCTACGGCTCGGTCTTCACGGTCTCGCTCAAGGGCGGCTTCTCGGCCGGCGTGCGCGTCGTCGAGGGCGTGGAACTGCTCTCGCATCTCGCGAACATCGGCGACACGCGCTCGCTCGTGATCCATCCCGCGTCGACGACGCATCGCCAGCTCACCGAGGAGCAGCAGGTGCGCGCCGGCGCCGGCCCGGACGTGCTGCGCCTGTCGATCGGCATCGAGAACGCCGACGACATCATCCTCGACCTCGACCGCGCGCTGTCGCGCGCCTGAAGCGCGCGGCTACTCCGCGGGCGCGGCGGGGGCGCGGCGCGCGGGCGTCGCCGCCTCGCTGTCGGGAAGCATGAAGGCACCGGCGAGCGCGATGACGGCAAGCCCGCCCATGAACACGAACAGCCAGTAGAAGCCGCCGGTCGCGCCGTATACCCAGGCGATCATGGGCACGGCCATCGACGAGACGCCGAGCGTCAGCACGAATTTCGCGCCGAAGCCCGTGCCCTGCCAGCGGCCGGGCGTGTAGTGGGACAGGAGCTTGTTCTCCGCCGGCCCCGCGAGCGTGCTCGTGAAGACGAGGCCGACGCTGAGGAGCAGCAGCAGCCACGACTCGAGATAGGCCGCGAGGAAGAGGCCCGGCACCAGCAGCAGGTAGGCCAGGCGATAGACCTTCTGCGTCGCGTGCCGGTCGGCGATGGCGCCGCAATAGGGCATGGTCAGGCCGACCGCGAGGTAGACGAGGCCCACGAGCCCGCCGATGCCCAGCGGGCCAAGCTCGCCGCCGCCGCCGAGGCGCTGCTCGAAGAGCTTCGGCAGCATGACCGTGAAGGCCTGGAAGATCACGCCGCCGCAGGTCATCGTGACCGAGAGGATGAAGAAGGCCCGCAGCACCTCGTTGCGGCTGGGCGTGCCCTTGCCTGTCGGCGGCGCCTGCTCGCCCTCGCCCACGAGCCCGGTCCGCCAGGCCCAGAGCAGCGCGAGCCCGATCGCCATCGCGACCACGCCCGGCAGCACGAAGGCCGCGCGCCAGGACCACCAGTGGCACAGCGCGCCGGCGACGACCGGGCCGAGCGCCACGCCGATCGATCCGAACATGCCGTTCCAGCCGAGCGCGCGCCCGCGGTCCTTCATGCTGCGCACGACCCAGGCCATGCCGACGGGATGGTAGATCGCGCCGAAGAAGCCGAGCGCCGCGAGGCCCGTCGCCAGGCCGAAGGGAGAGGTCGCGAGGCCCGTCGCCACGGAGGCGGCGCCGGTGCCGATGAAGTAGACGGCCATCATCCCGCGCGTCGACCACCTGTCGCCCAGCCAGCCCGAGGGCAGCGCCGCGATCCCGTAGAGCACCTGGCCCGCGAGCATGAGGGCGATGAGCTCGCCGTAGCTGCGCCCCCACTCGCGCTCGAGCACGAGCACGACGGTCGGGTAGAGCAGCAGCAGCAGGTGGTTCAGGCTGTGCCCGACATTCGAGAAGGCCTGGGCGCGCCGCGCGGCGATGGAATCATCCATGGGCGCGGAGTGTCGAGTGCGCGGCGCGCGCTGTCCATGCCCGCTTCCGCAGCCCGCCGATGCGCGCGGCGTGAGGCTCGCGCGCCCCGTTCCCCACGCGTTCTCTTTCGGCGCGCCGCGACCCGCACTAGTCTGCGGCCGCTTCGAGGCGCGGCGAACGCGCCCGGGAAAAGAAAAGAGATGTCCAGCAGGTCCGGAGAGCCGATCCCCTTCCCCCTGCGCCGAAAGCCGGCGCCGGAGATCGCGCCGCGCAGGCGCGGCCGCCCCGCGGGCCTCGCGGCCGTTCCAGGCATGCCGACGCCGTCGCAGGCCGAATGGCTCCGCCGCGGCCTCGACCAGGCCGGCGGCAAGCTTCCGTTGTTCTGGGAGGATGGACGGCGCGTCGACCCGCGCTCGATCCGCAGCTGCATGGACCAGGGATGGGCCGAGCCCTGGTTCGCCAACCCGCTGAAGCCGGACTGGATCGTCTGCCGCCTGACGCAGGCCGGCCGCGACGCCGCGCTCGGCCTCGACCCGGTCACCGGCGACGAGCTCGACGGCGACGAAGCGTGACCACGGCGCATCCTGCTGGCACGGGGATGGCGCGCGCGGTCGCCACCTGCTTCCTGCCCTTCGCCGCGGGCTACCTGCTCTCCTACGTCTATCGCACGGTGAACGCGGTGGTGGGGCCGCGGA
>CANMWW010000123.1 GCA_947500965.1 Alphaproteobacteria bacterium | reverse complement strand
CGAAGCCGCGCGGGGCCTCGCGCTCCAGCACCAGCCGCGCGTCGCCCAGCGCGACCTCCGTCGTCGCGGGGCTGCCGGACAGGAAGGTGAAGTGCGCGCGCGCCAGGCGCTCGACCTGCGGGTCGATCTCGTAGAAGCGGTAGAGGTCCCCCGACCGCCCATGCGCGGCCATCACGCCGGCGCCGAGGCCGATGGCGCCGACGCGCTGCGGGCCGTCGGCGCGGCGCGTCGACGCGATCGCGCGGCCGACGCCGCTGCTCTCGCCGTAGTAGCTGGTCGGCGTCATCTGCCGCCCCGGCGCGAGGAGCTGCTCGCCATGCATGATGCGGCCATGCACGAGCTGGCGGCGCTCGTCGGGGTCGCCGGCCTCGCCCGTCTCCTCTATGCGCAGCGTGCCGTAGAAGTTGCGCGACGAGACGAGGGCGTGGCGGGTCTCGTCCGCGCGCGTCCATGCCAGCAGCGCGCCGAGCGCCGCCATCGCCAGCGCGCCCGCCGCGGGCACGGTCGGGCGCGGCCGCCGCGCGGCGCCCATCGCGAGCGCGGCGAGCAGCGCCCCGCCGGCGAGGAAGATCGAGATCGCGAGGTCGTGGTCGGAGTCGAGCAGGCGCGGGGCGAGGATGCCCGCGCCGAGTCCGCCGAGCGCGCCGCCCAGCGAGATCCAGAGATAGTACCCGGTCAGGCCGCCGGCCGCGGGTCGCAGCCGCGCGAGCTCGCCATGGCAGGCCATGAAGACGACGAAGGAGGCAAGGAGATAGGCGGGCACCGCCGCCGCGACCGGCAGCATCTCCAGGTCGGCGAGCGGCAGCAGGGCGAGCGCCGGCAGCGCGGCCGCGGCGAGCGCGAGGAAGGCGCGCCTGCGATACCAGCGCGTGCCCTCGAAGCAGAGGATGAAGCTCAGCAGGTAGAGCGCGAGCGGCGCGAGCCAGAGCAGAGGCACGGGCGCGACGTTCTGCGTCAGCTGCCCCGTCGTGGCGAGGAGCAGCAGCGACGCCGCGGCGGAGAGCGCCACCCAGCAGGCGACCAGCGCCGGCCGCGCCGGCGCCGCGGCGAGGCCGAGCGGCGCCTCCGCCTGCGCGCCCCGCAGCGCGCGGCGCAGCGCGAGCGCGGCGAAGGGCAGGGCCAGCGCGGCATAGGCGAGCGACCAGCCGAGCATCTGCTGGCGCAGCCCGAGCGACGGCTCGATCGCCACGGGATAGAGCAGGAGCGACAGCATCGACGCGAGGTTCGACAGCGCGAAGAGCCGGTAGGGCGAGCGACCGGGCAGGTCGGCGGCGAACCAGCGTTGCAGCAGCGGGCTCGTCGTGCACAGCACGAGGTACGGCAGGCCGACGCTCGTCCCCAGCACGGCCAGGATGCCGAGCGCGGGATCCGCGCCCCATGCCAGCGCGCGGTCCGGCGCCAGCGGCAGCGCGGCGAGGCTCGCGGCGACGAGGGCGAGCTGGGCGAGGCCCTGCCCGCGCGGCGGCAGCAGCCGCACCATGCCGTGCGCGAGGCCGTACCCGGCCAGCAGCAGCGCCTGGAAGAACAGCATGCAGACGGTCCAGACCGCGGCCGACCCGCCGAACCAGGGCAGGATCGCCTTGCCGGCGAGCGGCTGGACGAGAAAGAGCAGGAACGCGTTGCCGAAGACGACGGCGGCGTAGAGCGGCGCGAGCGGCATCGGCGTCACGCCCGGCGCCCGGACGCGCGCCCCGGCGCGAGGGGGATGCCCAACGAGGAAGGGCCCCGCTCCGGATCCGGAACGAGGCCCCCGCCTGGCGCCGCGCAGGCGCGGCGCGCCTTCGCGTCGATCGCGCTCACCGCGGCGCGATCACCATGGTCATCTGGCGACCTTCCATCTTGGGGGTCTGCTCGACCTTGATCGTCTCGCCCATGTCGGCGCGCACGCGCTCGAGCACCTTCGCGCCGAGGTCCTGGTGCAC
Source organism: Alphaproteobacteria bacterium (assembly GCA_947500965.1). GTDB lineage: Bacteria > Pseudomonadota > Alphaproteobacteria > CACIAM-22H2 > CACIAM-22H2 > CAIOSQ01. Next base: position 4,831 of record CANMWW010000123.1, on the reverse strand, counting down.
CATCTCGCGGCCGCGGAAGCGCAGCGTGATCTTCACCTTGTCGCCCTCGGCGATGAAGCGCTGCATCGCGCGCATCTTGACGTCGTAGTCGTGGTCGTCGATGCCCGGGCGCATCTTGATCTCCTTGATCTCGATGACCTTCTGCTTCTTGCGGGCCTCGTTTTCCTTCTTCTGCAGCTCGTACTTGTACTTGCCGAAGTCGAGCACCTTGCAGACCGGCGGCTCGGCGTTCGGCGAGATCTCGACGAGGTCGAGCCCGGCTTCGTCCGCGATCGCGAGCGCCTGGTAGAGGGAAAGGACCCCGAGCATCTCGCCGCGGGCGTCGATGAGGCGCACCTGGGCGGCCTCGATCTGGTCGTTCACGCGCGGGCCACCCTTGGCCGGCGCTTCCGTCATCGGACGAGCTATGGAGGTTCTCCTTGCTTGCAGCCGGACCCGTTCGTCCGGACCGCGCCGCGTCGATGGCGCCGGTCCTCGCGGTCCCTGTGGGGCGGCTTGTTCTTCAGGCGTTCGGGACCATCGCCTCGCGGGCCAATGTAGCGATGGCGTCATCCAGCGCAAGCACGCGCTGCTCCTCGCTGCCCAGGCGGCGGATGGCCACGGTGCGCTGCTCGGCCTCGCGGCGCCCCAGGGCCCAGAGCCAGGGGGTCTTGGCGAGGGTATGCTCGCGGACCTTGTAGCCGATCTTCTCGTTGCGCAGGTCGATCTCGGCCCGGATCCCGGCGGCGGCGAGGGCGCCCGCGACCTCCCGCGCATAGGCGTCGGCGTCGGAGACGATGGTCGCGACCACCACCTGGGTGGGCGCCATCCAGAGCGGGAAGCGTCCGGCGTAGTTCTCGACCAGGATGCCGATGAAGCGCTCGAACGACCCGAGGATCGCCCGATGCAGCATCACCGGCCGGTGCTTCTGGCCGTCCTCGCCGACATAGGAGGCGTCGAGGCGCTCGGGCAGGACGAAGTCCACCTGCAGCGTCCCGCACTGCCAGTCGCGGCCGATGGCGTCGCGCAGCACGAATTCCAGCTTGGGGCCGTAGAAGGCGCCCTCGCCGGGGTTGCGGATCGTCTCCAGCCCGGCCGCCGCGGCGGCGGCCTCGAGCGCGGACTCGGCCTTGTCCCAGATCGCGTCGTCGCCCGCGCGCTGCTCCGGCCGGTCGGAGAACTTGATGCGGATGTCGCTGAAGCCCATGTCGGCGTAGACCGAGCGCAGCAGCGTGCAGAACTTCACCGATTCCGCGGTGATCTGGTCCTCGGTGCAGAAGATGTGCGCGTCGTCCTGGGTGAAGGCGCGCACGCGCATGATGCCGTGCAGCGCGCCCGAGGGCTCGAAGCGGTGGCAGGCGCCGAACTCGGCGACGCGCAGCGGCAGGTCGCGGTAGCTCTTCAGCCCCTGGCGGAAGACCTGGACATGGCCGGGGCAGTTCATCGGCTTGAGCGCGTAGAGCCGGTCCTCCTCCGCGTTCTCGTTGCGCGGCCTGGCCGCGAACATCGCGTCCTTGTACTTGTCCCAGTGGCCCGAGCGCTCCCACAGCACGCGGTCGAGGACCTGCGGCGTCTTCACCTCGACATAGCCGTCGCGCTCGAGGCGCGTGCGCATGTAGCGCTCGAGCGCGCGGTACAGCGCCCAGCCCTTGGGATGCCAGAAGACCGAGCCGACGGCCTCCTCCTGGATGTGGAAGAGCTCCATCTCGCGGCCGATGCGGCGATGGTCGCGCTTCTCGGCCTCCTCGATCTGGCGCAGATGGGCCTCCAGCCCCTCCTTCGTGGGGAAGACGGTGCCGTAGATGCGCTGCAGCTGCGCGTTCTTCGCGTCGCCGCGCCAGTAGGTGCCCGACACCTTCATCAGCTTGAAGTGCTTGCCGAGCTTGCCGGTGGACGGCAGGTGCGGCCCGGTGCACATGTCGAGCCAGCTTCCCTGGCGGTAGACCGAGATCTCCTCGCCCGCGGGGATCGAGTCCACCCACTCGGCCTTGAAGGTCTCGCCATGCGCGCGGAAATGCGCCTTCATCCGCGCGTGGTCCCAGGTCTCGCGCTCGATCTTCTCGTCGCGGTCGACGATCTCGCGCATCTTCGCCTCGATGGTGGCGAAGTCGTCCGGGCTGAAGGGCTCGGCGCGGTGGAAGTCGTAGTAGAAGCCGTCCTCGGTCGCCGGGCCGAAGGTGATCTGCACGCCCGGCCAGATCTCCTGCACCGCCTCGGCGAGCACGTGCGCGGCGTCGTGGCGCAGCAGCGGCAGCGCCTCGGGCGACCTGGCCGTGACGATCTCGATGCGCGCGTCGCGCTCGATGGCGCGCGACAGGTCGCGCAGCTCGCCATCGACCTTGACCGCCAGCGCCGCCTTGGCGAGGCCCGCGCCGATGGATTGCGCCACCTCGAGGCCGGTCGGCGCCGAGGCGAACTGCTTCACGCTGCCGTCCGGCAGGCTGATCGAGACCATTGCCCTGACCCTTCTGGAATGGCGCGGAACATACGGGGGCCGTCCCCCGCCATCAAGCGAGGCGGCCGGGCCCCGCGGTCGCGCCCCCTCAGGCGGAGCGCGCGGTCAGGCCGCCATCCACGGGCAGGCAGACGGCGTTGATGTACGAGGCCTCGTCGCTGGCAAGGAACACGGCGGCGTTCGCGACGTCCCACGCCGTGCCCATGCGCCCGGTCGGGCAGGCGGCGTTGCGCGCGGCCACCATGTCCTCGGGCGAGGCGAACTGGCCGGAGATCTGCTGGAAGATCAGCGGCGTCTCCATCAGTCCGGGCAGGATCGCGTTGCAGCGCAGGCCGCGCGCCGCGTATTGCAGCGCGACCGAGACGGTGAACTGGTTCACCGCCCCCTTCGCCGCGCTGTAGCTGACATAGGGATGGCCGAGCCATCGGATCGAGGCGATCGACGAGATGTTGGTGATCACGCCCCTGCCCGCCTCGAGCATGGGCGGGATCGCGTGCCGGCAGGCCAGGAACATGCCGGTGACGTTGACGTCGAGCTCGCGGCGCCACTCCTCGGCCGTGACGTCCGGCGGGCCGCCGATCTTCACGCGGCCGACATTGTTGTGCAGGACGTCGATGCGCCCGAAGCGCGCCATCGTCGCGGCCACCGCCGCGGCGACCTCGTCCTCGCGCGTCACGTCGCAGGCGAGCGCGATGGCCGTGCCGCCCTCGCCCGCGATGATCGACGCCGTCTCCTCCGCCGCCGCGGGCGCCACGTCGACGCAGGCGACGGACGCGCCCTCGCGCGCATAGGCGACCGCGCAGGCCTTGCCGTTGCCCCATCCCGGGCCGATCGATCCCGCGCCGAAGACCAGAGCCACGCGATCCCGAAGCCTGCCCATGCCGTCCCTCCCCCGTCGCCACAGGCCGCCAGCATAGGGCGGGAGGCGCCCGTTTTCCCGCGCCGCCTTCTCGTATAGGAAGGGGTCCATGACGCAAGGCGACGCCAGCGCGGCGGACGGCGAGGTCGAGCTCTCGGCCCTCGTCGTCGCCCACGACGAGGAGGCAAACCTCCCGGATTGCCTCGAGCGCCTGCGCTTCGCCGACGAGATCGTGGTCCTGCTCGACCGCTGCACCGACGGCAGCCGCGCGGTGGCGGAGCGCTTCGGCGCGCGCATCCTCGAGGGCGCCTGGCCGCGCGAAGGCGAACGCCGCAACACCGGCATCGCCGCCTGCCGCGGCCGCTGGATCCTCGAGATCGACGCCGACGAGCGCCTGCATCCCGACCTCGCCGCGCTGATCCGCGCGCGCCTGCCGACCCTGCCGCCGGGCCACGTGCTGATGCCGATCGACAACCTGGTCGGCGCGCGGCGCGTCACGCATGGCTGGGTGCACCCGATCGGGAACTCGCGGCGCAACACGATGTTCTCGCGCGGCACCAAGCGCTGGGGCGACGGCAGCGTGCATCCCGAGATCCACATGACGGGCACGCAGACGCGCCTCGGCGAGGACCTGCCGCCCGGCCACCGCATCGACCACCTCGTCGACGACGACATCGCCGACTTCGTGGCGCGGATCGACCGCTACAGCACGGCGCTGGCGCGCGACTGGCGCGCGCGCGGCCTGTCCTTCGGCTTCGCGCGCGCGCTGCGCAAGGGCCTGACGCGCGCGCTCAAGAGCTACACGCGCCGCGGCGGCTGGCGCGAGGGGCGCTGGGGCCTCTTCCTCGCCACGATGGCCTGCTGGTGCATGCTGCTCGCCTGGTTCAAGGCGACGCTGGAAGCGCCTCGCCGGGACTGAGGCGGGCCGCCGCCTCGAGCAGCACGGTCGCCGCCGCCTCGACGTCCTCGACCGCGAGCGACGCGAGGTCGGGCCGCCGCAGGAATCGCGCCGCGCGACCCCGCGGCGCGCAGAGCGCGGGATCGCTCTCGGACGAGAACAGCGCCAGCACGGGCGCGCCCGCGGCCGCGATCCAGTGCATCGGCCCGGTGTCGTTGCCGACCGCGAGGAGGCAGGCGCGGCCGAGCGGCACGAGGTCGCCGAGCGCGGTGCGGCCGCACAGGTCGACGGCACCAGGTGCCTCGGCGCGGATCCGCGCGGCCAGCGGGGCGTCCGCGGCCGCGCCGAGCACGGCGCAGCCGATGCCGCGCGCGGCAAGGCGGCGCGCGAGTTCGGCGAAGCGCTCGGCGGGCCAGCGCTTCGCCGGGCGATGCGGCGAGGCGCCGGGCACGAGCAGCGCCACGCGCGCGGGCAGGCCGAAGCGCGCGACCTCGCCATCCATCCAGGACAGGTCCGGCGCGGCCTGCGGCACGACGCCGGCCTTCGCCAGCTGCCCGGCGAGCCGCTCCTGCGTGTGGAGGAAGTCGCGCCGCGGGTCGTCGTGGCGATGCGAGGCGCCGGCGACGCGGCCGACCCATTG
>CANMWW010000122.1 GCA_947500965.1 Alphaproteobacteria bacterium | reverse complement strand
CGGCGACGCGGTCTTCGCGCCGGGCTTCGTCGAGCGCCCCTGGTGGTGGGAGGCCGCGCCGCCCGCGCCCGCGCCCGCGCAGCTGCCCTCGCGCGCCGACGTCCTCGTCGTCGGCGGCGGCATCGCGGGCCTCTCGACCGCGATCGAGCTCGGCCGCGCGGGCACCAGGGCGCTGGTCATCGACCGCGAGCCGATCGGCTGGGGCGCGTCGTCGCGCAATGGCGGCGCGCTCTCCGGCGCCGGCGCGCTCGGCCGCGCCAGGACCAACCTGCACGAGGCTGTGGAGGCCAGGCTGCTCGCCGAGATGGTCGACGAGGCCGAGGCGAGCTTCGAGGAATTCGAGGCGCTGCTCCAGCGCGAGGGCATCGACTGCGCCTATCGCCGCTGCGGGCGCTTCGTCGGCGCCCATGCGCCGAAGGCGCTCGACGCGCTGCGCCGGCGCGCCGACATGCTCAACGCCAGCGGGCGCGACACGGCCGAGGTGCTCGACCGCGCGCGCGTCGGCGAGGAGCTCGCGACCGACCGCTACCATGGCGGCCTCGTCATCACGCGCGCCGGCGGGTTGCATCCCGCGCGCTACGTCCAGGGCCTCGCCGAGGCCGCGCGCCGGCATGGCGCGACGCTGGCGAGCGGCGTGTCCTTCGAGGGCTGGAGCCGCGAGGGCGGCGTCTTCCGCGCGCGCACCAGCGCCGGCGAGGTCGAGGCGCGCGCACTGATGGTCGCGACCAACGGCTATACCGGGCCGGCCACGCCCTGGCACAGGCGCCGCGTCATCCCCGTCGCGAGCTACATGATCGCGACCGAGGAGATCGGCGAGGAGCGCGTGCGCGCGCTGCTGCCGCGGCTGCGCGTCTACGGCGACACGAAGAAGATCCTCTACTACTTCCGGCCCGCGCCCGGCTTCGCGCGCATCCTCTTCGGCGGCCGCGCGAGCTTCCGCGACGAGCCCGCGCGCCATGGCGGCGCGCGGCTGCATCGCTGCCTCGTCGACCTGCTGCCCGGCCTCGCGGGCACGCGCATCACCCATGCCTGGAAGGGCAACGTCGCCTTCGCGCTCGACATGCTGCCGCATGTCGGCGTCCATGACGGCGTGCATTTCGCGCTCGGCTGCAACGGCAGCGGCGTGGTGCCGATGACGCATCTCGGGCGCTGCGCCGCGCGCATGATCCTCGGCGGCGGCAACCGCGCCTCGGCCTTCTCGCGCCTGCCGCTGCGCACGATGCCCCTCTACACGGGCAACCCCTGGTTCATGCCGCTGGTCGGCAACCTGTACCGGCTGCGCGACTGGCTCGACGGCTGGCGCGTGCGCGGGCAGCGCTGAGGCCGGGCGCCCGCGCCCCCGAGGCTGGCAAGCCGCGCAGGCGCGGCGTATCGTCCGCGCCACGACATCGACAGGGGGGACATCATGGCCATCGACAGACGCAACCTGCTGCGCGGCGCCGCCGCCTGCGCGCTCGCCACGGGCGTCGCGTCCACCGCCGCGGCGCAGGCCGCCGGGACGCTCGACGAGGTGAAGAAGCGCGGCGTGCTGCGCGTCGGCGTGACCCAGGCGCCGCCCTGGTACTCGAAGGACCCGCGCACGGGCGAGTGGTCGTCGGGCCTCGGCATCTCCATGGGCAAGGCCATGGCGCAGACGCTGGGAGCCAGGTTCGAGGCCGTCGAGGTCACCTGGGCGAACGCGATCGCCGCGCTGCAGGGCGGCAAGATCGACATGATGTTCATGCTCGACGCCACCGCCGAGCGCAAGCAGGCGGTCGACTTCCCGGACTCTCCGCTGCTCTTCTACTCGCTCGCCGTGCTCGCGCGCGAGGACCTGCCGGTCAAGGCGTGGGCGGACCTCGACCGCGCCGGCGTGCGCATCGCCGCGCCGCAGGGCACGACGATGGACCGCTGGGTGAGCGAGCACGCCTCGAAGGCCGAGATCCAGCGCTATCCCGGCAACGCCGAGGCCATCGCCGCCTTCCAGGCCGGCCGCGCCGACGCGGTCTGCCTTTTCCACCCGCCGCTGCTCGCCGCGCGCCAGCGCCTCGGCAAGGGCAAGATCGTGGTGCCGACGCCCGCCAACTCGCAGCCCTCGAGCGTCGCGCTGCGGAAGGACGACGAGGCCTTCCGCGCCTGGGTCGACAAGGAGATCGCCGCCTACTACCGCAGCGGCCAGACGCAGAAATGGTACGAGGCCGCGCTCGCCGATTTCGGCCTCGACCCGGCCCTGGCGCCGCCGGTCATGAAGGAACTCATGAACTGACGCGAGGCCTCCCGGCATGTATCGCTGGGACTTCGCGCCCGTCCTCGCGCACGCCGACCTCCTCGCCGCCGGGCTGCTGAACACGCTGCGCGTGACCGGCACGGCGCTGGTGGTCGGCGTCGCGCTCGGCCTTGCGCTGGCGCTGCTGCGGCTGTCGCGGCGGCGCCTGGCCTCCTGGCCGGCGGGCTTCGTGATCGAGGTCTTCCGCACCACGCCGCCGCTGGTCCAGCTCTTCTGGTTCTACTTCGCGCTGCCGCTGGTCGCGGGCATCGAGATGACGCCCTTCATGGCGGCGGCGACGACCTTCTCGATCCAGTCCGCGGCCTTCTTCGCCGAGGTCTTCCGCGCGGGCATCGCCTCCGTCGAGCGTGGCCAGTGGGAGGCCGCGCGCGCCATCGGCATGACGCGGCCCCAGGCGCTGCGGCGCGTCGTGCTGCCCCAGGCCGTCAAGCGCATGATCCCCGCCTTCATGGAGCGCGCGATCGAGCTCATGAAGACCACGACGCTCGTCGCGACGATCTCCTACGCCGACCTGCTCTACGCCGCGAACGAGATCTCGCAGCGCAGCTTCCGGCCGCTCGAGGCCTTCACGGTCGCTGCGCTCGCCTACTTCGTCGTCATCTTCGCCGCCAGCCAGGCGGCGCGGCGCGTCGAGCGGCGCCTCGCGGCGAGCGGGGATTCGACGGTGCGCTGATGGGCCATCGCTGGGACTTCGCCTCCGTCCTCGACAACCACGAGGCGCTGCTCGCCGGCGCCGCGGGCACGCTGCGCCTCTTCGCGATCTGCCTCGCGCTCGGCCTCGCCCTCGGGCTGCTGGTCGGGCTCGCGCGCAGCGCGCGCTCCGCCTGGATCCGCCTGCCCGCCGGCGCCTTCGTGGAGTTCTTCCGCAACACGCCGGTGCTCGTGCAGATCCTCTGGTTCTACTTCGCGCTGCCGATCCTGCTGCCCTTCGAGGTGGGCAAGCTCGCCGCCGCGGCGCTCGGCATCTCGCTCAACTCCGCCGCCTTCTCGGGCGAGATCTTCCGCGGCGGGATCCAGTCGATCGAGCCCGGCCAGTGGGAAGGCGCGCGCGCGATCGGCATGACGCCCGCCCAGGCGATGCGCCGCGTGATCCTGCCCCAGGCCGTGCGGCGCATGCTGCCCGCGCTCACCAACCGCGCGATCGAGATCTTCAAGATGACGACGCTGGCCTCGGCGATCGCCTACGTGGAGCTGCTGCAGCAGGGCCGCCTGATCGCCTCGCTCAACTTCAACCCGATCGAGGCCTACACCGCGATCGCCATCCTCTTCTTCTGCTGCCTGTGGCCGCTCGTGCGCCTCACCTACTTCCTCGAGCGCAGGCTGGCGCGGAGCGACTGACCATGGAAGATCCCCGGCCGCTCCTGCGCGTGGGCGCGCTCGCCAAGAGCTTCGGCGCCAACGCCGTGCTGCGCGGCATCGACCTCGACGTGCGGCGCGGCGAGCGCATCGCGATCCTCGGCGCCTCGGGCTCGGGCAAGAGCACGCTGCTGCGCTGCCTCAACTTCATGGAGATCCCGGGTTCCGGGACCATCGAGCTCGACGGCGTCGTGCTCGGCCGCCCGGCCGCCGGCGGCGCGCGCGCCTATCGCGAGCCCGAGCTCGTGCCCGTGCGCCAGCGCATCGGCATGGTGTTCCAGCAGTTCAACCTCTTCCCGCACATGACGGCGCTGGGCAACGTCATGGAAGGGCCGCGCGTCGTGCGCCGCATGCCGGCGGCCGAGGCGCGGGACCGCGCGCTCGCCGAGCTCGCGCGGGTCGGCCTCGCGGAGAAGGCCGACGCCTATCCCGCGCATCTCTCCGGCGGGCAGAAGCAGCGCGTGGCGATCGCGCGGGCGCTGGCCATGGACCCGGAGGTCCTGCTCTTCGACGAGCCCACCTCGTCGCTCGACCCGGAACTCGTGGGCGAGGTCCTCGGCACGATCCAGTCCCTCGCGCGCGAGGGCCGCACGATGCTGCTCGTGACGCACGAGCTCGGCTTCGCCTACCACGTCGCGACGCGCGTGCTCTTCCTCGCCGATGGCAGGATCCTCGAGCAGGGGACGCCCGACGAGGTGCTCAAGGCACCGCGCATGGAGCGCACCCGCGCCTTCATCGCGCGCCACCAGGAATTCCGTCTCTAGGACAGGCAGGCCGACCATGGAACAGCCGCAGGCGAAGAGCGCGCAGGGCTACCTCCCCGACCCGCGCAACGAATCCGTCCTCGTCTACGTGAACGGGGAGTTCGTGCCGCGCGCCGAGGCGCGCGTCTCGGTCTTCGACAGCGGCTTCGTGCTCGGCGACGGCGTGTGGGAGGGGCTGAGGCTGGTGCGCGGGCGCATCATCAGCCTCGAGGCGCATCTCGACCGGCTCTTCGAGGGCGCGCGCTCGATCGCGATCGACATCGGCATGACGCGGGACGGGCTTAAGGCAGCGATCGCCGAGACGCTCGCGCGCAACGGCATGACGGACGGCGCCCACCTGCGGCTGATGGTGACGCGTGGCGTGAAGCGCACCCCGAACCAGGACCCGCGCTTCGTGATCGGGCCGGCGACGATCGTGATCGTCGCGGAGTACAAGACGCCGGTGCCGGAGGCGAAGGCGCGCGGCTATTCGCTCTTCACCTCGACCTTCCGCACCACCGGGCCGGACGCCTTCGACCTGCGGCTCAACTCGCATAGCCGCCTCAACCTGATCCAGGCGCTGATCCAGGCGATCGCGGCGGGCGCCGACGAGGCGCTGATGCTCGACCCGCGCGGCTTCGTGGCGAGCTGCAACTCCACCAACTTCTTCATCGTGCGCGGCCGCGAGATCTGGACCTCGACCGGCGCCTTCAGCTTCAAGGGCATCACGCAGGCCAGCGTCGTCGCGGCCTGGCGCGCCGCGGGCCATGTCGCGCGCGAATGCGACTTCACGCTCGCGCAGGTCTACTCGGCCGACGAGGCCTTCGTCACCGGCACGCTGGGCGGGGTCACGCCGGTCACGCGCATCGACGGGCGGCAGGTGGGCGACGGCAGGCCAGGCCCCGTGACGCGCGAGGCGAGCGAGCTCTACCTCGCCTCGGTCTGAGGCCGCGCGCGCGGCTTCAGGCGTCGGCGCCGACGGCCTGCGCGACGGAGGCGAAGCCGTCGCGGCGCAGCAGGGCGGCGAGCTCGCGCCGGATGCGCGCGACGAGGCCCGGCCCCTCGTAGACCAGCGCGGTGTAGAGCTGCACCAGCGAGGCGCCGGCGCGGATCTTCGCGTAGGCGTCGGCGCCGGAGGCGATCCCGCCGACGCCGACCAGGGCGATCCGCCCGCCGGTCAGGCGTCGCATCTCGCGCAGCACCGCGGTCGAAGGGCCGAAGAGCGGCCGGCCGGAGAGGCCGCCTGCCTCGCCGCGCGCCGCGCCGCGCAGCTCCGGCGGCCGCGCGATCGTGGTGTTGGAGACGATGATGCCCGCGAGCCCGCGCGCGAGCGCGACCTCGGCGACGTCGGAAAGGTCCTCCTGCGCCAGGTCCGGGGCGATCTTCACGAGCAGAGGCGGCGCGCCCGCGCCCATCGCCTCCTGCACGCGCGCGAGCAGGCCGTCGAGCGCCGCGCGGTCCTGCAGCGCGCGCAGCCCGGGCGTGTTGGGCGACGACACGTTGACGACCATGTAGTCGGCGAAGCGGGCCAGCGCCGCCGCGCCGCGCGCGTAGTCGTCGGCGGCGTCCGCCGTCTCCTTGTTCTTGCCGAGGTTGACGCCGAGCACGCCGCGCCGCGCGCGCCGCGCGAGGCGGGCGGCGACGGCGTCGATGCCCTCGCTGTTGAAGCCGTAGCGGTTGATGACCGCGCCATCCTCGGGAAGCCGGAAGACGCGCGGGCGCGGGTTGCCGGGCTGCGGGCGCGGCGTGACCGAGCCGATCTCGACGCTGCCGAAGCCGAGGCCGAGCAGCGCGTCCGCGGCTTGCGCATGCTTGTCGAAGCCCGCGGCAAGGCCGACGGGGTTGGGGAAGTCGAGCCCCCAGAGCCGCGTCGCGAGGACGGGATCCTCGCCGCCCGCGCGCAGCACGGGCGCGGCGGCGCGCAGGGCGAGGATGGCGGCGCGATGCGCGTCCTCGGCGTCGAGGCAGCGCAGCGCACGCATGGCCAGCGAGGAGATGCTCATGGCGCGCCGAGCCCCCAGGGGAATTCGTGGCGCCCGTCGGCGCCGAGCGGCAGGTCGGCGCTGCGCAGAACCGCCGCGACCGGCAGCACGCCGTGGATGTGGGGGAAGAGCGCGCCGCCGCGCGACTTCTCCCAGCGCAGCGTCGCGCCGAGCGCGGCGCCGTCGATCTCGAGGATCACGAGCCCGTCCTGGCCCGCGCGGTGCTTCGCCACGCTGGCGACGACCTGCGAGGCGTCGGAGCAGTGGATGAAGCCGTCGGCGAGGTCCTGCGAGGAGCCGGCATGGCTGCCCGCGACCCTGGCCGCGCGCCACTCCTCGGCGCGGCACACGTGGTAGATGCGATTCGCGTCCATCGCCCGATGGTAGGGGGCCGGGGTTCCTCCTGCCAGCGCGGCCTAGT
>CANMWW010000121.1 GCA_947500965.1 Alphaproteobacteria bacterium | reverse complement strand
GGGCCCGTGCTCGGCCTCTTCCCGCGCGCCGAGCCGGTGTGCCGCGCCGAGCCGGGGCAGATGGCGGAGCTGGCCGAGTTGCTGCGCGAGGAGGAGCGCGGCCGCGCGCTGCCCCGCAGGAGCGCCGAGCTCGAGGCCGAGCTCGGCGCGCGACGCGCCGCATGTCCCCTGCCCGAGCCACCCATGCCGCCCGAACCGCCCAAGCCACCGGAGACCCAGCCACCCGCGCCTGCGCCTGCGCCGCCTCCACCTCCACCTCCACCTCCACCTCCTCCGCCTCCGCCTCCGCCCGCTCCGCCGCCGAAGCCGCCGGAACCCTCGCCGGCCCTGCCCGCGTCGCGCTGGGACGCCGGCGACCTCGGCATGCTCGAGGGCTGCTGGATGCTGGGCGCGGAGACGCAAGGCCGCTTGCGGCATGGCGACGGGCGCTCGGAGACATGCCGTGTCGAGGCCGGCAGGATCTGCTTCGGGATGAATGGCCAGGGAACGCGCGAGACATCGGTCGTCTGCCCGTCCTCGGGCCGCTTCTCCTGCCAGGCTCCGGTCGAGGCCGGCTTCGCGGGTGGCACCATGACGACACGGCAACCCGGAGTGACCTGCGCGCCCGGTGGCACGACATGGAATCCCGACACGCTCACCTGTCGCCGCGTGGGCGACGATCTCGCCCGATGCACCGATCGCGAAGGCTTCCAGCACGACTTCCGGCAGGACCGCCGCGGCCGATGACCCAGGGGATCCAGCTGCAGGCGTACGTTGCCTCGAACGAGCACAGGGGCTGATCGAAAGCCATGACCCAGCGCTTCGCCGCCGCCGAGTATCGCAACCTGCTGCCAGCGGGCTGGGACCATGCGCGCGCGCGCGTGGTCCTCAGCGCGCTGCTGGCGGAGGCCGCGGGGCCGGAGACGACCTGCCTCTTCGCCGACGTGACGGTCGAGGGCGACGCGCTCGTCTTCGCGCCGCCGCCCGGCGGCACGAGCGCGCGCCACGAGACGCTCGACGCCACGCAGCGCGAGGCGCTGCGCGCGGAGCTCGGGCGGCTCGCCTCGGAGCTTCGACGCGCCGCAGAGCTGCGCGCGGCGCGCGATCCCGCCGACGCGGGCCTGCCCGCGCTGGTCGCTGCCGCGCTGGAGATCCCGTCCTTCGCCCATGTCGAGGCCTGGGCCGCGCCCGACGCGGAAGGCAGGCCCGTGCTGCTCGGCTGGGGCCTCGTACCCGCCGCGGCGCCGGGGCCGCTCGGCTTCGTGACGCGGCTCGACGACGGCGTCGCGGCGCAGGCGCCGCGACCCTGGACGTGGCGCATGGCCGCGCTCGCCGCGCTCGCGCTGCTGCTGCTCGGCGCGCTCGCCGCGCTGCTCGCGGGGCCCGTGCTCGGCCTCTTCCCGCGCGCCGAGCCGGTGTGCCGCGCCGAGCCGGGGCAGATGGCGGAGCTGGCCGAGTTGCTGCGCGAGGAGGAGCGCGGCCGCGCGCTGCGCCGCAGGATCGCCGAGCTCGAGGCCGAGCTCGGTGCGCGACGCGCCGCGTGCCCCCTGCCCGAGCGACCCAGGCCGCCCGAGCCACCCAGGCCACCGGAGACCCCGCCGCCACCGCGCATGGAGGCGCCGCAGGAGCCACCACCGCCACCTGCTCCGCCGCCTCCGCCTCCGCCTCCGCCTCCGCCGCCGCCACCGCCGCCACCACCGGCACCACCACCGGTGCCGCAGCCCGCGCCGCGCCAACCCGAGCGCCAGGCGGAGAAGCCGCCCGAGCCGCCGCCGAACACGCTGCCCTGCAACGCCGAGACGAAGAGCGGCGGGCAGGGCGTGACGCTCAACAACCATTTCCTCGGCGACAGGCCCGGCCCGGTCGAGGTGACCTACGACACGAAGCGGCAGCCCGACCATGTCCGCGTCTACTATCGCGGCCGGCTGCTCGCGGAGACGAACGGGCCGGTCTCGGGCCAGGGCGCGATCCGCTTCGACTGGCGGCCGGAGCCGGGCGGGCCCGACGCCTATGTCGTCGAGGTCCAGGTCATCGGGCCGGGCGTCGGCACGCAATGGTCCTACAACCTCGGCTGCCCGAGATGAACGCGGCGACCGCCGCGAGGAAGGAACGAGCGATGCGACCCATGCGCGCCGCCGCCGTCGCGCTCGCAGCGACGGCATGCCTCGCCACCGCGCCGACGCGCGCGGGCGAATACCTGCCCGACCGGCTCGAGCTGCGCCCGCTGCGCCTCGCGCCGATCGAGCGCAACGTCAACGAGGTCTCCAACGCAGCCTCGCGGCAGGTCGCGGCGACGCTCGACGCCGCCGAGGTCTCCATCCCGCGCAGCTGGCGCCTGGTCGGCACGATGCCGGTCGCCGGCGCGCGCGGCGGACAGGCCTTCATGCTCGTGTTCCAGGACACGCAGACCTCCGCGGTCCACGCGCTCTCGGTGACGCCCGACGGCTACGTGTCCGGCGGGGCGGGCTTCACGATCCCCGCGCGCTGAGCCGCGCGCGGCGCGGCCCTCACTTCGCGAGCACCGCCGCGATCTCGCGCATCTGGACGCGCGCGCGCAGCACGTAGAAGCCCTGCGCGGCGAGATGGCTCGGGAAGAGCGCGCCGTCGGGCGCGGCGTTGACCACGACCAGCGGGTCCATCGACGCGGCATGCGCGAGCGAGGCGAGCATGCTGCGCCAGAGCGTCGCCACGTCGCGCTCGCGCACGACGCCGGCGAAGTCCTTCTCCAGCTCGCGCAGCACCAGCGCGTAGCCATGGGCCTGGCCCTTGACCGAGAAGAAGATGTCGTCGGCGCGCATGTCGAGGACGCCATGGCCGATGCGCTGGTCGAGCGCGGCGGCCGAGGACCCGAGGTCGAGCGCGATGCGGTCCAGCGTCGCGATCAGGTTGTCGGCGCGGCGCTCGAACACCGCCTGGCCCGCGGCGAGGCGGCGGTTGTAGGCAAGCAGCGCCTGGCGCGCGCGGCGGTACTGCGCCTCGCTCGGCGCCTGGGGCCAGGGAGAGGTCGCGAGGTCGATCACCCACTTGTCGCCGGGGAACTGAAGCAGGCCAGCGGCCTCGCGCAGGTCGCCGTCGTCCTGGCTGGTGCCGCGCGCGCGGCCGAGCTGGTCGCGCAGCTCGGCGGTCACGCGCGCCAGCGCGGCGAACATGCCCTGCTGGAAGTTCGGCATGTTGTCGAGCCAGTGGCCGGGCATGAACCAGGGATCGTTGGCGACCCAGCGCTTCTCGTCGGTCTCGCGCGCGACCAGCGCGGCGATCATCGCCACCGCGCGGCTGCCGCCGGCGGCGGGCTCGCCCGCGGGCAGGGCGTAGGCGGGGTCGTCGTCGATGTCGTGGGTCCAGAGCATCGCGGCGGGGAAGCCGGCCGCGAGCGCGAGGGCGGCCGCGGCGACGATGGACAGGGCGCGCCGCGCGGCGGGGCGCGGTTCCTGGCCTGGCTGGCTGGTCATGGCTCGCCTTTCTGCTGGGGGAGCGTGATGTGGTGGCCCGCCCGGCCCGCGGCTAGGCGCGCGCCGGCAGGCGCACGCGGAAGATGGAGCCCGCGCCGGGCGTCGACGTCGCCGACACCGAGCCGCCATGCATGCGAACGAATTCGCGCACGAGACTGAGCCCGAGGCCGGATCCGGGGATGCCACGCGCGGTGCTGGCGCGGAAGAAGCGGCGGAAGAGCATCGGCAGATGCTCGAGCGGGACGCCGACGCCCTTGTCGACCACCGCAAGCTCGATCCAGCGGCCGCCCTCGGCATGGCGGAGCTGGATGCAGATATCGCGGCTGGTGCCCGAATACTTGACCGCGTTGGAGAGCAGGTTCGAGACGACCATCTCGAGCATGTGGCGGTCGCCTTGCACCATGAAGTCCGGCCGGTCGGCCTCGGTGGTGAAGGCGAAGCCGGGGTTGATCTGCTTCTGCAGACCGGTGACGTCGCGCACGAGGGAAAGCAGGTCCAGGCTCTCCTTCTCCGGCGTCACGCGGCCATCCTCCAGCCGGGCGCTCGACAGCATGCGATCGATCACGTCGACCGCCCGTGACACCGAGGCGCGGATGCGGTCGAGGCGCAGGTGCTCGTCCGAGTCCTCGCCCAGGCGCGCGCCAAGTCGCTGCGCGGTGCTGTCGATCACGGCCAGCGGCGTGCGCAGTTCGTGGTTCACCATCGAGATAAGTCTGCGCATCTCCTCGCTGCGCCGCACCTCGGCGTCCACCATCTTCCGGAGGTGGGCCTCGCGCTCGCGCTGCGCGGTGATGTCACGACCCGTGCCCCGGTAGCCAACGAAGGTCCCATCGGCGTCGAAGACCGGCCGACCGCTGAGTTCGCAGAACTGGATTTCGCGACGTTCGTAGGGCTTGTTCGTCGGCCGCTCGTAGACGAAGCCGTGGAAAACCTCGCGCCGGTCCATCAACTGCTCGAGGGTCCGGAGGTCGTCGGGCACGACGTGGCCATAGGCCTCGAGGATCTCTATGCGTGACCGGCCGAAGACCTCCGAAGTCAACTCGAAGCTGGAATTGAACCTATTGCCGGTGATGAAGGAGAAGCGATGGTGAGCATCCGTCTCCCAGAACCAGCCGAAGCCGATCTCGGCGAAGTCCTCGAAACGCCGCTCCCCCGAGAAGTCGTTCATTTGATCGCCAGGGTCTGCTCCGCGCCGCCGAGGCGTATCACCGCGGCCAGCGTCGCGGCCGTGATGCCGACGAGCATGGTCGCGTAGGCCGCCGCGATGCCGATGTCGCCGTTGAAGGCCTGCTGGTAGGCGGCGATCGGCAGCGTGCGCGTCGCGCCGGTGTAGAGGACGATCGAGGCGGAGAGCTCGTTGAAGACCTCGAGCCAGGCGATGGTCATGCCGGCCATGATGCCCGGGCGCATCAGCGGCACCATGATCCTGCGGAAGCCCGCGAGCGGCGGCGCGCCGAGGTTCAGCGACGCCTCCTCGAGGCCGCGGTCGATCTGGTAGACGACGCTCGACGCCGCGCGCGTGAGGTAGGGCATGCGCCGCACGATGTACACGACCACGATGATCCAGGCGGTGCCGGTGATGTAGATGGGCGGGCCGTTGAAGACCGACGCGTAGCCGATGCCCAGCACGGTCCCGGGCACGACGAAGGGGATCATCGCGACGAGGTCGAGCGACCGCGACAGCGGGCCGCCGTAGCGGCTGACGTAGTAGCCGAAGGCCGAGCCCATCACGACGATCGCGCACAGCGCGGCGGTCGCGTAGGCGATGCTGTTCCACAGCGCGTCGCCGATCAGCGCGAAGGCCTTCTGGTAGTTCTCGAGCGTGAAGTCGGCCTGGAAGACGGCGCCGCGCGCGTCGAGGAAGGACGACACGCAGACGACGACCAGCGGCAGGCTCGCCGCCGCGACGACGAGGAACGTCGCGCTCGCGCAGGCCGCCGCGCGCCAGCCCGAGAGGCGCGCCGGGGGCGGCTGCTGCGCGGCCGCGTCGCCGACGACCGAGCGACGGTCGGAGGCGAGGCGCATGAGCAGGACCAGGCCGAGCGCGATGGTCACCAGCACGACGCTGGTGGTCGCCGCCATGCCGGGCTCGCTGCCGATCTCGTTGAGGTAGAGCGAGTAGGCGAGCGTCGCGAGGACGGGATAGCGCTCGCCCTCGCCCAGGATGTTCGCGGTGCCGAAGTCGGCGAGCGTGCTGAGGAAGACCAGCAGCGCCGAGGTCGCGACGCCGGGCAGCGCCAGCGGCAGGGTCACGGTGGCGACGACCATCGCCGGGCGCCGGCCGAGGCTCGCCGCGGCCTCCTCGAAGCTGCGGTCGATGCGCTGCAGCGCGCCGGAGACGACGAAGAACACGACCGGATAGTGGCTGAAGGCGCTCGCGATGGAGATGCCCGCGGGCCCGTAGATGGTCGGCAGCT
This sequence comes from Alphaproteobacteria bacterium, assembly GCA_947500965.1. Classification (GTDB taxonomy): domain Bacteria; phylum Pseudomonadota; class Alphaproteobacteria; order CACIAM-22H2; family CACIAM-22H2; genus CAIOSQ01. The sequence goes on along the minus strand of CANMWW010000121.1, from coordinate 933 downwards.
CGATGCCGAGCGTGTCGCGCGCGAAGAGCGTGACCATGCCGCCGCGCCCGAACAGGATCACCCACGCATAGGCGCCGATGAACGGCGGCGACAGCATGCACATGACGATCATGGTCATGAGCACCGGCCGCCCGGGGAAGCGGAAGCGCGTGAACAGGATCGCCAGCGGCACGCCGATCGCCAGCGACAGGACGGTCGCGGCCGTGGCGACGTTCAGGCTGTTGAACAGCGCGCGGCGGAAGTAGCGCGAGCCGAAGAAGGTCTCGAAGTTCTCGAGCCCGATGCAGTCGCAGTCCTGGCCCTGCAGGCTCTGCGCGAACAGCGCCAGCAGCGGGACGACCGCGAAGACTGTGGCGAAGGCGATCCCCGCGAGGCCGATGAAGGTCCAGGGATCGCGCAGCGCCGCGGCGACCGGGTTGCGCCTCAACCGACCCTCCGCCCGTCCCCGGCGTCGAAGACGCGCGCCTTGCCCGGCGCGAACCAGAGGTCGACCTCGCCGCCCGGGCCGGGCAGGCGCGCCGCGACGTCGGTGTCGGCCTCGACCGGCGTGCCGTCCGCGAGCGCGCAGGCGAGCCGGAGCTTCGCGCCCAGGTAGGACGCGAGGACGACGCGCGCGCGCAGCCGCACCGCGTCGGGCGACGGGGATTCGAGCCTGATGTCCTCGGCGCGCAGCGTCGCGACGAGCTCGCTGCCCGCGGCGGCGGTCACCGGCAGCGGCAGCATCTCGCCGCCGGACAGCCGCGCGGCGCCGCCCTCGGCGCGCGCGGGGATCTTGTTGGCGCCGCCGATGAAGTCGGCGACGAAGAGATGCGAGGGCTGCTCGTAGACGCGCCGCGGCTCGTCGACCTGCAGCAGCCGGCCGCGGTCGAGGACGGCGATGCGGTCCGAGACCGCGAGCGCCTCCTCCTGGTCGTGGGTGACGTAGAGCGTCGT
>CANMWW010000120.1 GCA_947500965.1 Alphaproteobacteria bacterium | reverse complement strand
TGCTCGACGCCGCCTCCTGGCGAAGGCTGGTCGCGGCGCTCGCCGCGCGCGACCCGACCGCGCCGCAATTCGTCGCGGGCGCCGCCCGCGCCCTGCCGGAGGGATACGCCGACGCCGAGGACGCGCGGTTCCGCGCCCGCGTCGAGGCGCTCGACTTCGACGGCGCGCTGGCGGTCCTCCGGCCGGGCGATGGCGCGCCAGCCGAGCCGGGCGACCCGCGCCGCGAAACGACGATCCTGATCGTCGACGACCACGCGGGCACGGTGCGCGTGATGGCGCGGATCCTCGCCCCCGTCGCCGCGCTGCGCTTCGCGCTCTCCGGCGAGGCCGCGCTCGCGATGGCGCGCGACGCGCCCCCGGACCTCGTCGTCGCCGACGTGAACATGGGCGACATGTCCGGGATCGACCTGTGCAAGGCGATGAAGGCCGGCCTCGCGACCTCCGACGTCCCGGTCATCCTGGTCTCCGCCGACCAGGACATGTCGACCGAGGCGCGCGCGCTGACCGCCGGCGCCGTCGACTTCATCGAGAAGCCGCTGAGCCCGCCGCGCGTGCTCAGCCGCGTGATGGCGCAGCTCGACATCCGCAGGCGGGCGACGGAGATCCGCGCCCTGCTGAGCGGCGGGCCAGCCGCCGCCTCGCTCGGCTTCATCCTCTGCGATCCCGGGGGAAGGATCCTCGACCTCGGCGCCGAGCTCGCGGTCGCGCTCGGACTGGAGCGCGCGCGCATCGTCGGCTCCGCGCTCGCCGACTTCCTGCGCACGGGCGAAGGGCCCGGGCCCGCGGACGAGGTCGCGCGCGGGCTCGAGGCCGGGAGCTTCGGGCCGATGGAGACCGTGCTGCGCGGCAGCGACGGCAGGATGCTGCCGGTGCGTGTCTTCGGCCGCATGGTGACCGGCGCGGAAGGGCGGCTCTTCTGGCTCAAGCTCGACGACATGCGCGACCGCGTGCGCCTCGAGCGCGAGCGCCTGGAGCGCGAGAAGGCCGCCGCCATCTTCTCGATCACCGCCGGCATCGCGCACGAGTTCAACAACATCCTCGGCATCGTCCTCGGCAACGTCGACTCCGCGCTCGAGGAGATGGGCGACCCGGCCAGCCTCGACCGCCGGTTGCGCGCCGCGCTGGCCGCCGCGGAGCGCGGCGCGGCGATCTCGCGCGCGATGCTCGACTCCGCGAGCCACGACGCCGGCCCGCCGGGCGCCGCGCTGTCGCTCGAGGACGCGCTCGCCGCGATGTGGCCAGTGCTCGCGAACGCGGTGCCCAAGCGCCTGCGCCTCGAGCGTGGCGCCGCGGACCCCGCCCTGCGGGTGGTCGTCGACGTCGAGGCGCTGCGCGGCGCGCTGATCGCACTGCTCGACAACGCGGCGGACGCTAACCCCGGCCCGGGCCGGATCGCCATCTCGGTGCGCGCCGACGCGGAGGGCGGCATGGCCGCGATCGAGGTCTCCGACGACGGCCCGGGCATGAGCGAGCAGGTGCGGGCCCGCGCCTTCGATCCCTTCTTCACGACCCGCGCCCCCTACCGCGTGGGGCTGGGGCTCACGACCGTGTTCAGCTTCGCGCTGCGCCACCGCGGCCGCGCCGACATCGCGAGCGCGCCGCGCGCGGGCACGCGCGTGACCATCCGGCTCCCGGTGGCCCCGCCGCCCGCGGCGGGCGGGCGCTGAGCGCGCCTCAGGCCGCCGCCTCGAGCGCCTTCGCCACTTCCTTCTTGCGGTAGGGCTTGCTGAGAAGCTGGCCCGGCAGGTTCTTGTTCTCGAGCAGGATGCGCGCGTAGCCCGACGCGAGCAGGACGCGCATGCCGGGGTGCCGCGCCTTCGCCTCGTTGGCGAGCGCGAGGCCGTCCATCTCGCCGGGCATGACGACGTCGGTGAAGAGCATGTCGAAGCGCTGCGCGTCGAGCTGCTCGAGCGCCTCCTGCGGCGAGTGGACGCCGATCGCCTCGTAGCCGAGCGAGCGGATCCAGTCGCAGGCGAGCGTGCAGAGCCCGGGCTCGTCGTCGACGACGAGGACGCGCCCGCGCGAGGGGCCCCCGCCCTCGGTGCCCTGCGCCTCGACCGCGACGGGCTCCGGCGCCGGCGCGGGGGCCGGCTCGGCGTGCGGCTCGGCCTGGTCCATGGGTAGGTAGACGCGCATGGTCGTCCCGACGCCGATCGCGCTGTCGATGCGGATCGTGCCGCCGAGCTGCGTCGCGTAGCCGAGCGCCATCGAGAGCCCGAGGCCGGTCCCCTTGCCGCGCTCCTTCGTCGTGAAGAAGGGCTCGAAGGCCTGGGCGCGGACCGCCGGCGTCATGCCGGTGCCCGTGTCGCCGACCTCGAGCACCGCGTACCAGCCGGGCCTGAGGTCCGGGTCGACGCCGGGGGCGATGTTCTCGCTGCGCGTCCGGAGGCTGAGGATCCGCGCGCCCTGCTTCTCCTTCATCGCGTCGCGCGCGTTGATGGCGAGGTTGAGGACGACGTTGCTGAGGATCGCCGCGTCGAGCTTCGTGGCCAGCGGCGCCTCCGCCAACATGACGTTCATCGCGATCGAGGAGCCGACCGACGAGCGCACGAGCGGTATCATCTGCTCGACGAGCTGGTTGAGGTCGTGGTCGGCGACCTCCAGCGGCTGGCGCCGCGCGACCGCGAGCAGGAGGCGGGTGATCTCCACGCCGCGCAGCGTCGCGTCGAGCGCGGCGCGGTAGGGCCGGTGCAGCGGGTCCTCGGGGCGAAGGCGCTCGCCGATCTGGTCCAGGTTGCCGACGACGATGCCGAGGAGGTTGTTGAAGTCGTGGGCGAGGCCGCCGGTGAGCTGCCCGATCGCCTCCAGCTTCTGCCGCTCGTGGATCTGCTCCTCGATGCGCACGGTCTCCGTGATGTCCCAGAAGGCACCGGCGACCTCGACGGGGCGGCCGCTGGCGTCGCGCACGAGCGTGGCCTCGTGCTGCATCCACCGGTAGCTGCCGTCGCGGCAGCGGAACCTGAAGCGCGTGCCCTGCTGGCCGGCCTCCTCGAGCTTCTCGCGGCTGATCCCCGCGCCCTCGACGTCGTCGGGATGGACGCAGCCCTTCCAGAGCCCGGGATCGGCGAGGAAATGCTCGGGCGTCCAGCCGGTCTTCGACGCGATGTTGCTGCTGACGAAGCTGGGCAGCAGGCTCGCGGCATCGAGCGTGTAGAGGACGGCCGGGCTCGAGTGCAGGAGCCGCGCGAGGAAGGCGTTGAGCTTGTCCACTTCCTTCGCGCTGCGCGCCAGCTCGGCGGTCCGTTCGCCGACGCGCGCCTCGAGCGACTGGTTCGCCTCCGACAGCAGCGCCGCGCGCTCGCGGTCGCTCCTCGCCTTGCTCTGCGCCAGCATCACCACGGCGATGAGCGCAAGGCTCATGCCGAGCGCCGCCAGGACATGCATGGCCCGTTCGCCGCGATACTCCTCGAGCGCCTCGTCGATGGAGACCTCCGCCGCGAGCACGAGCCCGTAGTCGGGCAGCCTGTGGAACCCGTAGATGCGCCCGTCCCCGCCCTCGGCCGGCGTGCCGTGGAAATTGCCGTAGGGCTCCGTGGTCCCGGCGACGAAGGGCAGTCCCTCGACGAGGCTGCCGATCGCCGCGCCGTCGGGGACCCTGACCATCAGCTCGCCGGTGGTGCGGATCATCGAGATCGCGATCGGCTTCTGCATCGGGAGCGATCCGTAGAACTTGCTGAAATACGCGGGGTCGAGCGACACCACGACCACGCCGCGGATCTCGCCGTCGCGCTCGATGGCGCGCGTGAACTGGATCGTGGCCTTGCGCGACACGCGCCCGATCAGCGGCCGCGAGACGAAAAGGCCCTGGTGGACGCGGTCGAGGTGCACGCGGATATGCTCGCGGTCGCGCAGGTTGACCGTCGGGCTGGGCACGCCCAGCGTCGTGTAGATGATGTCCGCCCTGGCGTCGACCACGGCGATCTGCAGCGCCAGTTCGCCGAGCATTCCCTCCCAGCGCACGACCTCCGCGCGGAAGACCTCGCTGTCGACCGGCCACGCCGCCGCGAAGTCGAGCGTCGCCGCGTCGATGAGGCGCATCGTCGCCTCGGCGTGCTCGGCGAACGTGGTCGCGAGCATCCGCGTCTCCATCTCGGTGGAGCGGATGCTTGCCTGGTGGTGCTCGCGCTCGAACATGGCGAGCGTGCCCCAGATCAGCACGAGGCCGAAGAGCGCGGCGACCACGGTCCGCAGGTTGCCGAGGGCGTTCTTGGCGGCTCTCGTGGCTCGGGCGATCATCTCGGACATGCCTCCAGGGGGGGCGGGGCGCCGGGCACGGCACCACCTGCCCACGCCCCTAGTTAGCCCGCCCGGCGACGAGGCATGCGTTAAGAAACGTCAACCGCCATCCTCGGTCTCGAGCGAGGCGGACGCGCTCAGCTCGTAGCCCTTGCCGCGCAGCGTCGCGATAGGGTCCCTGCCGCCGAGCGCCGCCTTCAGCTTGCGCCGGAGATTGGCGACATGGACGTCGAGGCTCCGGTCGGTCGGCTCCCACTTGCGGCCAAAGACGAGGCCGTAGGCAGAGGCGCGCGCGAGCGGCCCGTCGTTGTCGACCATGGCGCGGAGCAGGCGCAGTTCCTGCTCCGTCAGCTTCTCGCTTCCCGAAGGCCCGGCGAACTCGCGCGTCGCGAGGTCGAGCTGCCCGGCGCCGAGGCGGATCGCGACGGCGCGCGGCCGCCGCCGCTCGACGCGGGGCTTGCGCCGCAGCACCGCGCGCAGCCGCGCGACAAGCTCCTCCGAATCGAAGGGCTTGACGATGTAGTCGTCCGCGCCCGCCTCGAGGCCGCTGACGCGCTCGCGCACGGCGGCGCGCCCGGTGAGCATGAGGATCGGCACGTCGCTGCGCTCGCGCAGCGCGCGGGCGATGTCCATGCCGTCGTCGTCGGGCAGGCCGAGGTCGAGCAGCACGGCGGCGCAGGCCTCGTCGCCGGCAAGGGCGAGCACCTCGTCGCGCCGAAGGGCGATGCGGGCCTGGAAGGCATGCTGGCGCAGCGTCCGGGCGATCAGCGCCTGGATCGTCGGCTCGTCCTCGACCACGAGGACGAAGCTGGCCCCGGCCTGCGCGTCGCTCATGCCTCCTCCCGCGCGGCGAAGGACAGCCGCACGCGGCCCGGCTCGATGGCGTCCACCCGCGCGCCCAGCGCGCCGGGCATGCGCGCGGCATGGGCCAGCGCGAGTTCGCAGGGACCGGGCGCGCCGCGGCGCGCCGAAGCGACCGGACGCGGCTCGGCCGTCACCTCGATCGCGAGCGCGCCTGCCTCGGCGGTCGACGCCGCGCAGGAGAGCGCCGCGGCCGGGCCGCAGGCACGCCGCACGGCCGTGGCGGCGCAGACGACGAGGGCCGAGATGCTGTCGAGGTCGAGGGTCGTGCGCAGGGCGCGTGCCCCGGCCGGGGGCGCGGCGATCCGGGCTCCCGTCGCCGCCTCGGCGCCGCCCAGGATGCCGGCCAGCGCCTCGGCGTCGATGCGCTGGCCGAAGGGCGGCAGCCCCGCCGCGTCGGCGCTCGCGAGGCCAAGCGTCGAGAGCGCGGCGCCAAGGATGCGCGCGTTGCGGCACGCGTCGTCGATCGCGCGGCGCGCGCGCTCGATGTCCGGCGGATCGTCCTCGCCGTCGAGGAAGCTCGACGCGGCGTAGAGGAAGGGCAGGACGTTGTTCAGGGCATGGCCAACCGCCGAGGCCACCTCTTCGGGAGGCACAGGCACGGTGTGGGTCGCGGCGCCGATCATTGCGCCAATATATATCCAAAACGGTTTCTTATTTCTTCATTTTGGACATATCCGTGGTGTGCACGCTGACGCCGTCCCGACTGCGTCGCCGCGAGATCAGCGCCCGGGAAGGGTCATGCCCGCGGCAAGGATCGCCGCCTCCGCCTCGGGTCCCGCCATGTGGTCGAGGAAGGCGCGCGCGAGGGCCGGGTCGCGGGCGTCGGCGGAGAGCCCGGCGGAATAGGTCGTGACGAGCTGGATCGCGTCCGGCACCGGCCCGATCATCCTGACGCCGCGCACCGGCAGGATCTCGCTGACCTGATGGACGACGAGGTCGGCCTCGCCGCGCGCCACCAGTTCCGCGACGTATCCGCCCGCCTGCAGCCTCGTCTTTGGCGCCATCTCGGCGGCAAGCCCCGCGCGCTCGATCCAGGCGCGGAAATGGATGCCGCTCGTGGCGCCGGCGGCCGGGTCGACATAGGCGATGCGCGGCGCCGCGCGCAGCGCCGCCACGAAGGCGTCGAGGGTGGAGATGTCGGGGACGGGATCGCCCTCGCGCACGCCGACGCCGATGCGCACCGAGGCGATGTCGCGGCGCGTGCCGCGCACGATCCTGGCGCGCTCGGCCAGCGCGTCGATCGCGGCGGGCACGATCATGACGACGTCGTAGGACTCCCCGGCCTGCATGCGCCGCGTCGCGCCGCCGGCGGTGTCGGTCGTGAGCGCGATGCGATGCCCGGTGCGCGCCTCGAACTGGCGCGCCATCGCCTCGACGATCGCCTTCGACGCGCCGGTGCCGAGCATCCGGATCTCGTCGGCGGCGGCGGGCAGGGACAGCAGGGCGAGCAGCAGGATGGCGAGGTGGCGCATGTCCGGTCTCCGTCGGCTTCGGGCACCATGATGCTAGTGCAGGATCGCGCCGCGTTCGATCCCCGCGCGCCGGGGCTTGGCTCCATGCGCGCGCTGGCCGATGCTCGGGGACGTTTGCGCCAGGGTCCCGGGGGAGTGGCGACATGGAAGACCAGCTGGTCGCCACGACGCGCGACATCGACCTCCAGCCCCTCGGCATCGGCGGGC
>CANMWW010000119.1 GCA_947500965.1 Alphaproteobacteria bacterium | reverse complement strand
GTCAGGCCCTGCAGCACCGCGCCCGAGAGGCCGAGCGACGCGCCGGCCGCCAGCGCCAGCACCGTGCGGGGCGCGCGCAGTTCCCAGAGCACGAGGCCGGCGACCATGCGCAGCCCCTCGTCCGCGGAGAAGGCGTCCCAGGGCCGCAGGCGCGAGGCGCCGACGCTGGCGGAGAGCGCGACCAGCGCCGCGAGCGCGAGCGCGAGGAACGGCAAGGGCCGGCCGAAGCTCATCGCGCGGCCCCGGCGACGAGCGCAGCGGCATCGGCGAGTGCTGCGTCGGGGCAGGCCCAGAGCCGCGCGGGCATGCGCAGCACGCGCGCGCGGCCACGCGCGAGGACGGGATGGGCGAGCAGTTCCGCGGACAGCGAGGCCCCGGCGTCGCCCGCGTCCTCGACGACCAGCAGGTCCGGATCCGCGGCGACGAGCGCCTCGAGCCGCAACGCGCCATGGCCGCGCAGCCCGGCGCGCGACGCGATGTTCGCGACGGAGGCCGCCGCGAGCAGCGCGTCGGCCATGGTCCCGGACCCGGCCGTCCATCCGCCGGCGAGGAGCACAGCCGCGCGCCGCGTCGTCGCGCCCGCGGCGATCGCGGCGATGCGCGCGTCGAGCGCCGCCACCATCTCCTCGCCCCGCGCGCCCTCGCCGAGCGCGCGCGCGAGCGACCGGATCTCCTCCTTCGCCGCGCCGAGGTCCTCGGCGAGGCCGACGACATGGACGCGCAGGCCAAGCCGCCGCAGCGCCTCCGCCGTCGCGCGTGGCGCATGCGCCCCGAGCACGACGAGGTCCGGCGACAGCGCGAGGATCTCCTCCGCGTCGCCGCGGTTGGGGCGCAGCCCCTGCGCCTCGCGCCAGACCGTCGACAGAGCGGGATCGAAGGCGAGCGCGCTCGCCGACACGACATGCGCGCGCGGCGCCAGCGCGAGCACGAGGCGATCGGCGCAGAGATTCGCCGACACGATCCGGCGCGCCTGCGGCATCGCCTCCGCGCATGCCGTCGCGACGCTCGCGACGACGAGCGCGAGGACGGCGAGGAGGAGCGCCGCGCGACGCATCAGAACCTCGCGCCGATGCGGGCCATCAGCGTGCGCCCCGGCAGCGGATAGGCGTTGGAGGTCCCGAAGGTGCTGGCGCGCGCGATGCCGTAGTCGAAGTACTTCACGTCGAGCAGATTGTTAACCGCGAGCGACCAGCTTGCCCATTCGACCCGCCCCGCGAGGCGCAGGTCGAGGAGCGTGTGGCCCGGGATGGTGGGCTGGAAGTTCGCCTGGTCGTTGTCGAAGCGCCGCTCCCCGACGCGCCGCACGCCGGCGTCGAGGGTGGCGAGCCTGTCGACGATGTCCCACGACAGCCCGGCGCTGCCCGTCACGCGGGAGACGAGAGGCACCTCCTTGCCGCGCCACTGTCCCTCGCTGAAACGCGCGTCGGTGAAGGTCAGCGCGCCGCGCAGGCGCAGGTTGTCCGCCAGGCGCCAGTTGGCCGCGCCCTCGACGCCGCGCCGGCGCGTCGGGTCGAGGTTGGTGTTGACGAAGGTCGTCGGGTCGAAATGCAGCTCGTCGCGCAGCTCCATCGCGTAGGCGCTGACCTGCAGCCCGAAGCCGCCCCAGCGCTTGCGCAGCCCGACCTCGGCGTCGTGCGAGGTCTGCGTCCTGAGCGCGAAGTCGACCGGCACGCCGAAGGGCGCGGCGCCGACGCGTTCGTCGACGTTCGGCATGCGGAAGCTGCGGCCCGCGCGCCCGAACAGCGCCAGAGAAGGGTCGAGGCGGTGCTCGAGGCCGACATGCCAGGCATGGTTGGTCTCGGAGCGGTCGAAGGAACGCCCCTGCACGGGCGAGCCCGTCGACGGCGCGGCGGCATCGAACCTGTCCTCGGCCGTCACCGTCGCGTTCTGGAGCCGGACGCCGAAGGACAGGTCCGTGTCGGCCCGCAGCGCCAGGGTCTCCTGCAGGTATCCGGCGACGCTGGTCTGGCCCAGCTCGTAGCGATGCGCGGGCGCGTCCCCGTCGTTCACCATGCGGTCCGAGTCGTAGAACGACCGCTGGAGGTCGATGCCCGCGATCGCCTTGCCCTGGAGGCCGAAGAGGCGATGGTCGACATTCGCGCGCGGCGTCAGCGAGAAGGTCGTGAGCACGGTCTCGGTGTAGGTGTTGAACGCGGCGCCGAAGGCGCTGAAGAAGGCGGATTGCTGCAGCTTGCGCCGCACGCCGCCATCGACCACCAGCTCGACGCCGTCCAAGAGCATGCGCGTGCCGCCGAGCGCCAGGTTGACGCCCTGCTTGTCCGCGAAGTCGAAGGGCGTCGAGCTGCCGCGGCGGTCCGCCGCGATCTCGCTGCTTGTCGTCGTCACCAGCCGCGCGCCGGGCAGGCCGAGATGCTGCGTGTCGGCGGAGAGGTTGAGGTAGAGCTCGCCGTCTGGGATCGCGCGCCGCACCTCGCCCACGACGCTGCGCTGGCGCAGCTCGTTGTTGACGCGATAGCCGTCGGAATCGATCGAGCCGGCATGCAGCGAGAAGGCGCCGTCCCCGACGCGCTGCGAGGTCGAGGCCGAGGCCTCGGCCTGGCGGAACGAGCCGAGCGCGACCTCGGCGCGGCTGCCCGGCTTCTCGTTGAAGCCGTTGCGGGTGACGATGTTGATCACGCCGCCCACCGCGCCGTCGCCATAGAGCACGGCGCCGCTGTTGCCGCGCGTTATCTCGATGCGCTCGATGCTCGCGCGCGGGATCGCGCCGAAGTCGACGCCCGCCAGGTCGACGTCGTTGAGGCGCCGGCCATTCACAAGCACGAGCGTGTTCTGCGTCGCCGCCGCGCCGAAGCCGCGCAGGTCCACCGTGGCGTTCGTGCCGTTCACGCCGCCATAGAGGTTCTGGACCTGGATGCCGGGCTGCGTGGAGAGCAGGTCCTGCAGGGTCTGCGCGGGGGAACGCTCGATGTCCTCCGCGGTGATTACGGTGGTCGAGGCGCCGGTCACGCCCTCCCCGAGGCGGCTCGCGGTCACCCGCGTCTCGGGCAGCACCCGCGCGCGCTCCTGCGCCTGCGCGACGCCGGCCGCGATCGCCGCCGCGACGGCGATCGACGCCCCCGCGCGGCCGACGCCGCCGATGCCGATCCGTCTTCCGTTCGAATGCCTGTCCGTACCCATCGCACGCAGCCCCCCGGTTGGCCGCCTGCCCCTCCCGAGGGGCGGCGGCGCGACATGGACCGGCGCGCTGGCGCGAGGGAATGCCGGGCGCGGACGCGCGCGGCTTGCGGTCGCCGGCAGCATCGCCGGCACGCGCTTCCCCCTGCCGTGGAGGACGAGAACCCCGTCCGCCACGCGCCGGAAACAACGTCACCGCTGCGTTTGACCGCTCCGTGTGGTGCTCCCCGCCCACCGGTTGGGTGACCGTGCAGGCAGGTCTCCTGGCTCGCGGGTCTCCGTCCATTTGCCCGGCCTTCCCAGTTTCCCAGTGGCCATAGTCGGGCGCGGACTCGCCGCTTACAGTTGCGGGGGCAGCCCGGGCCTCGTCCTCGCACGAGGACAACCCGGTTCCCTCTTTCCTCCCCGGCCGCCGCCGGGGAACCTGCACGTCCCGGGACGATCCTCCACGCCGCGAAGCCGGGTCAAGCGCGAATCGGCGCGCCTCCCCGGCGCGGCGCTTGCGTGCGATCGCGCGCGCTGCCATTCGATCCGCCGAGAAGATGGAACCGCTCTTCGAGACGTCCTGCGCCCAGCCCTTCCTCGTCGCGCGCTTCGCCGCGCGGCAGCGGATCCTCGGCTGGTCGCTCAACCGCCCCGGCTTCGCCGCCGGCGACCTCGTCGCGTGGCTCGAGGTCCGCGACGCGGACCTGCCGATCGGCGTCGATCCCGTCGCCCTGCTCGAGGAAAGGCTCGCCGGCGCGGGCCTCGCCGGCGCGATCGGCATGATGACGGCGCGCGACGTGCGCCGGCACCACGTCGCGCGCGCCGAGGCGGATGGGATGCGCGCGCAGGCGCTCGTCACGCTCGGCCTGACGAATGGCAGCGTCCTCGACGCGGAGGGCCGCCTGCGCGACGTCGCGCCGCCCGAGCGCGCCGGCACCATCAACATGCTCGTCGCGCTCCCGGCCCCGCTGGACGACGGCGCGATGGTCGAGGCCGTCTCCGTCGCCGCGATGGCGCGCAGCGCGGCGCTGCTCGCCGATGGCGGTCGCATCGTCGGCACGGGCACGGACTGCATCCTCCTCGCCTGCCCCGCCGATGGCGCGCGGCAGAACCATGCGGGGATCCACACGCCGGCCGGGCGCTGCATCACGGAGGCCGTGCACGCCGCTACCCGCGCCGCGCGCGCCGAGTGGGAGCGCGAGCAGCCGCGTTAAGGACGCGCAAACCCGCCCCGTGGAGACTCCGGCGAAGGTTTCCACGGAAGGACGAGACGCGCATGCAGTCCCGAATCGCCGCCGCGGTGGCGTCCATCCTGGCCGCCGCCGCCCTCCTGCCCGATGGCGCGCCGGCGCAGCCCGCGCAGGGCCAGCCGCTCGCCCAGGCGATGGTCGGCAGCTGGGCCGTCGGCAGCGTCGACAAGTGCGCGAGCGCGCCCTATCGCGTGACGCTGGACGGCGGCACGATCGTCTTCCGGGACCACGCCGGGAAGGTCACGCGCGAGCGCATCGAGGCCGCGAGCCCGACCGCCATGGTCACGCGCGTCGAGGAGAACCAGCCGGGCAAGCCGGTCGCGGTGTGGAACTACGAACGCAAGTCGGCGGACATGATCGCCGTGACCAACACCACGACGCGCCGCGCCTTCACCATCCACCGGTGCGAGGAGCCCGCGGTCGCGCAGCAGGGCCAGGGCGACGTGAAGGTCGGTTTCCTCGCCGGCCGGATACAGACGTTCGATGGGCGCGGTGGCTGTACCTATGTCCTCGAGGCCGACGACCGCAGGCGCCGGGGCCCGAACGACACCACGCCCTTGAAGCCCGTGGCCGCGAGCGCCTACGACGATCCCGCGGAACTGGTGGTCAACATCGATGGCCAGGACATGCTGGCGAAGCCCGCGCGGCGCACGGACATGATCGGAGGCATCGCCTTCGACGGCTCGGTGGCCGGCTACATCGTGCGGATCCCCGACGCGCGGCTCAGGAGCTGCGGGCACGAATGCGGCAAGGCCACGACACGCCTCGAGATCTCGAAGGGCGGCGCGAGGACGACGCTCGCCGTCGTCGGCTATTGCTGATCCGCGAGGCGGCCGCTGCGGCCAGGCGCAGCGCCTGGCTGCGAATTGCCGGGGGACGACGAGGAGAGTGGTGCCCAGGGCCGGAATCGAACCAGCGACACTGCGATTTTCAGTCGCATGCTCTACCAACTGAGCTACCTGGGCACGGTGCTCGTCGAGACGGGCCGGGCTTATAGACAAACCCGGCCGCGCTGTCCACCGGCCGCGCAAGCGCCCCGCGGACGCGATGGCGGCCGGCGCACGCCCGCTCAGAGGATCGCGAGCGGGCTTGGCCCGGCGGGCGGCGGGAAGGCGGCGTCGAGCTCGGCGAGGTCATGCGCGTCGAGCACGATGTCGGCGGCCTTGCGGTTCTCGCGCACATGCGCGACCCGCCCGGCCTTTGGGATCGCCAGCACGCCGTCGCGCGAGAGCAGCCAGGCGAGCGCGACCTGCGCGGGCGTCGCGCCATGGCGCCGGCCGACGCGCGCGAGCGCGGGGTCGCGCAGCAGCGCCCCCTGCCCCAGCGGCGTGTAGGCCATCAGCGGCAGGCCGCGCTTGCGGCACCAGGGCAGCAGGTCCCACTCGATGCCGCGCTCCGAGAGGTTGTAGAGCACCTGGTCGGTCACGATGCCGCCGCCGCCCGGCGCCGACCACGTGCGCTGGATGCCGCGCGCGTCGAAGTTGCTGATCCCGTAGTCGAGGATCTTCCCCTCGTCCTTCAGGCGCATGAACGTGTCGAGCGTCTCCTCGATCGGCACGGAACCGGGCCAGTGCAGGAGGTAGAGGTCGATGCGGTCCGTGCCGAGCCGCCGGAGGCTGCGCGCGCAGGCCTCGGCCATGCGCTTGCGCGAGGCGTTCTGCGGGTAGCATTTCGAGACGAGGAACACCTGGTCGCGCCGGCCGGCGATGGCCTCGCCGACGATCTCCTCGACCGCGCCCTCGCCGTACATCTCGGCGGTGTCGACCACGGTCATGCCGAGGTCGATGCCGAGGCGCAGCGCCTCGATCGCCTCGCGGCGGCCCGCGCCGCCCTCCTCCATCTGCCATGTTCCCTGGCCGAGCGCGGGCACGCGCTTGGCCGAAGGCAGTTCGACGCTCTTCATCCGTCCTCGCCGGGCCTCGCCCGCTCCTGGTCGCCATCCTCGTCGTCGTCGCCGCCGATCGCCGGGCCGGGGATGCGATAGGCCCCGACGAGCCAGCGCCGGAGGTCCTCGTCCCTGCAGCGCGCCGAGCAGAAGGGCCGGATGTCGGCCGCGTCCGCCGGCTGGCCGCAGATCGGGCAGGTCCTCGCGCGCGGCTTCCTCATCGCCCGCCATCCTCGGCGCTGCGCCGGATCTCGTACAGCCCGCCGCGCGTCCATCCAAGCAGCGACATGGCGCGCCTGTCGAGGCGCACGGCATCCTCGAGCGCGCGCGCCGTGGCGCGCCGACCCAGCTCGCCCTCGCGCGGGAAGTCGACCACGATGGCGCCAAGGCAATCGCGCAGCCGCAGCACGCGCGCCACCTCGCGCGCCGCGCGCATGCCGAGCCCGTCGCGCCCGGCCTCGCCGCTGTCGACGTCGATCGCGACCAGCGCCCGCGTCTGCTCCACCGTCAGCGTCCCGCCACCGGGGATGGCAACGCGCGGCGCAG
>CANMWW010000118.1 GCA_947500965.1 Alphaproteobacteria bacterium | reverse complement strand
CTCGCCGAGGCCGGCTACGGCGGCGGCTTCGAGGTCACGCTGGACTGCCCGAACAACCGCTACATCAACGACGAGCAGATCTGCCAGGCGGTGGCCGCGATGTGGACCCGCGTGGGCATCAGCACCAAGCTCAACGCGATGCCGCTGGCGACCTTCTTCCCGAAGATCCAGAAGGACGACAGCTCGCTCTACCTGATGGGCTGGGGCGTGCCGACCTACGACGCGCTCTACTCGTTCCAGAGCCTGCTGCAGTCGCGCGACGGGCAGCCGGGCAACGGCATCTGGAACTACGGGCGCTACTCCTACGCGGAGATGGATCGCCTCATCAACATCATGAAGAACGAGCTCGACACGACCAAGCGCACGGCGGCGATCCACGCGGCCCTCAGGATCTACCGCGAGGACATCCCCCACATCCCGGTGCACCACCAGATGATCCCCTGGGCGATGCAGAAGGGCGTGAACACCGTGCACATGGCGAACAACCAGCTCGAGGTGAAGTGGGTCAAGCTGGACTGACGCGCCTGGTCCCCGGCCCGCTCGAGGCGGAGCGGGCCGGGATGCCGGCTGCCATGCCATGATCGCATTCGTCGTGCAGCGCCTGCTCCAGTCCGTCCTCGTGATGCTGGCGGTGGCGTTCATCTCCTTCGCGCTGTTCCGCTACATCGGCGATCCCGTGCTCATCATGCTCGGGCAGGACTTCACGCGCGAGCAGTACGAGATGCTCGTGCGCGACCTCGGGCTCGACCAGCCCTTCTACGTGCAGTTCGCCAAGTTCGTCGTCTCCGCCGTCCAGGGCGAGTTCGGCATCTCCTACCGCCTCGCGCGGCCGGTCGCGCAGCTCATCGCGGAGCGCCTGCCGGCGACTCTCGAGCTGAGCATGATGGCGGCGCTGCTTGCGCTCACGATCGGCGTGCCGATGGGCGTCTACACCGGGCTGCGCCGCGACTCCTGGCTCAGCCGCTTCTTCCTGACCATCTCGCTGGTCGGCGTCTCGCTCCCGACCTTCCTGATCGGCATCCTGCTGATCCTCGTCTTCGCCGTGCAGCTCGGCGTGCTGCCCTCCTTCGGGCGCGGCGACGTGGTGAAGTTCGGCAGCTGGAGCACGGGCTTCCTCACGACGAGCGGCCTCAAGGCGCTGGTGCTGCCGGCGGTGACGCTGTGCCTCTTCCAGCTCACGCTCATCATGCGCCTCGTGCGCTCCGAGATGCTTGAGGTGCTGCGCACCGACTACATCAAGTTCGCGCGCGCCCGCGGCCTCCAGAACCGCGCCGTCAACTTCGGCCACGCGCTCAAGAACACGCTGGTCCCGGTGATCACCATCACGGGGCTGCAGATCGGCGGCATCATCGCCTTCGCGATCGTGACCGAGACGGTCTTCCAGTGGCCGGGCATGGGCCTGCTCTTCATCCAGTCCGTGAACAACGCGGACGTGCCGGTGATGGCGGCCTACCTGCTGCTCGTCGGCTTCTTCTTCGTCGTCATCAACCTGGTCGTCGACCTGCTGTACTACGTCGTCGACCCGCGCCTGCGCATCGACCGCGGCGCCGCCTCGGGGCACTGACCCATGGCCTCTCCCTCCGCACTCGCCAGGATGCTCGACAGCGACGTCTTCCATTCCTTCCGGCGCAACCCGGTGGTGGTGGTCTCCGCCGTCGTCACTGCGGTCTTCGTGCTTGCGGCGCTCCTCGCGCCGTGGATCACGCCCTACCATCCCTACGACCTCGCCTCGCTCGACCTTAACGACGCCTTCACCCCGCCGGCCTGGACCGAGGACGGAAGCCGCCGCTTCCTGCTGGGCACCGACGACCAGGGCCGCGACGTGCTGTCGACCATCGTCTTCGGCGCGCGCGTGTCGCTGCTCGTCGGCTTCTGCGCGGTCCTCTTCGCCATGACCGTGGGCATCACGCTCGGCCTCGTCAGCGGCTACGTGGGCGGCGCGGTCGAGTCCGTCATCATGCGCGTCGCCGACGTTCAGCTGACCTTCCCGGGCATCCTGATCGCGCTGCTGATCGACGGCCTGGCGCGCACCGCCCTGCCGCGCGACCTGCACTCGGAGATCGCGCTCTACGTCGTCATCTTCGCGATCGGCATCGCCAACTGGCCGCAGTTCGCGCGCACCGTGCGCGGCTCGACGCTGGTGGAGAAGAGCAAGGAATACGTCCAGGCCGCGCGCGTCATCGGCCTGCATCCCGGGCTCATCATGCTGCGCCACGTCCTGCCCAACGTGATGGGCCCGGTGCTCGTGATCGCCACGCTCAGCCTCGGCTTCGCGATCCTCGCGGAGGCGACGCTCTCCTTCCTCGGCGTCGGCGTCCCGCCGACGCGCCCCTCGCTGGGCACGCTCATCCGCGTCGGCAACGACTTCCTGTTCTCCGGGGAATGGTGGATGACGATCTTCCCAGGTGCCGCGCTGATCGTGCTCGTGCTCGCCGTGAACCTCCTGGGCGACTGGCTGCGCGACGCCCTCAACCCGAAGCTCCGCTGATGGCCGAAGCCCCCATCCTCGAGGTCAAGAACCTGCGCGTCGAGTTCCCGACGCGCCGCGGCACGCTGGTCGCCGTCGACGACATCTCGTTCTCGATCGCGCCGGGCGAGGTGCTGGGCGTGGTCGGCGAGTCCGGCGCGGGCAAGTCGATGACCGGCGCGGCGGTGATCGGCCTGATCGAGCCGCCGGGTCGCATCGCGGGGGGCAGCATCTCGCTCGCCGGGCGCCGGATCGACGACCTGCCCTACGAGGAGATGCGCAAGGTCCGCGGCCGCGAGATCGGCGCGATCTTCCAGGACCCGCTGACCTCGCTGAACCCGCTCTACACGATCGGCCGCCAGATCACCGAGACGATCCTGACGCACCTGCCGGTCTCCCCGGCGGAGGCCCAGCAGCGCGCCATCGGGCTCCTGCGCGAGGTCGGCATCCCGGCCGCCGAGAAGCGCATCGACCACTACCCGCACCAGTTCTCGGGCGGCATGCGCCAGCGCGTCGTCATCGCGCTCGCGCTCGCGGCGAACCCGAAGCTGATCATCGCCGACGAGCCGACCACCGCGCTCGACGTGTCGATCCAGGCGCAGATCATCGCGCTCATCAAGAAGCTCTGCTGCGAGCACGGCGCCGCGGTCATGCTGGTCACGCACGACATGGGTGTGATCGCGGAGACCGCGGACCGCGTCGCGGTGATGTATGCCGGGCGCATCGCCGAGATCGGCCCCGTGCGCGACGTCATCAAGGCCGCGCGGCATCCCTACACGGACGGGCTGATGGCCTCGATCCCGAAGGTCGGCCGGACCGACGCGCGCCTCGCGCAGATCGACGGCGCGATGCCGCGCCTCAACGCTATCCCGCGCGGCTGCGCCTTCAACCCGCGCTGCACCAAGGCCTTCGACCGCTGCCGCGCCGAGCGGCCGGAGCCGATGCGCGTCGGCAACTCCGACGTCGCGTGCTGGCTCTACGACGCCGGGCAGGGAGGCACGCGATGAGCACCCCCGGGGCGCCCTACATCGAGGTGCGCGGGCTCGCGCGCCATTTCGACGTCTCGAAGCCGCTCCTCAACCGCGTCATCGAGGGACAGCCGCGGCTGATCCTGAAGGCGGTGGACGGCATCGACTTCGCGATCCGCAAGGGCGAGACGCTGAGCCTCGTCGGCGAGTCCGGCTGCGGCAAGTCGACCGTGGCCCGCCTGATCGTCGGCCTCTACAAGCCGACGCGCGGCCAGATCCTGTTCGAGGGCACGGACATGGGAAGCCTCGCGACGCGCGCCGAGGAGCGCGCGCTGCGCAAGCGCTTCCAGATGATCTTCCAGGATCCCTATGCCAGCCTGAACCCGCGCTGGCGCGTGGCCGACATCGTCGCCGAGCCGATCCGCGCGCATCGCCTCTCCAGCGACCCGACGGAGATCCGCCGCCGCGTCGACGAGCTGCTCCGGCAGGTCGGGCTGTCGCCGGCCGACGGCGAGAAGTTCCCGCACGAGTTCTCGGGCGGCCAGCGCCAGCGCATCTCGATCGCCCGCGCGCTGTCGTCCAACCCCGAGTTCCTGGTCTGCGACGAGCCGACATCCGCGCTCGACGTGTCGGTGCAGGCGCAGATCCTGAACCTGATGAAGGACCTGCAGCGCGAGCTCGGGCTGACCTACCTCTTCATCAGCCACAACCTCGCGGTCGTGTTCCACATCTCGGACCGCGTGGGCGTGATGTACCTGGGCCGGCTCGTCGAGCTCGCCGACGCGCGCGCCCTGTTCGAGAACCCGCAGCACCCCTACACGCGGATGCTGCTAGACGCGATCCCGGACCTCGACATGACGGGCCGCGCGCGCACGCCGGTCGCCGGTGAGGTGCCCAACCCGCTCGACCCGCCGAAGGGCTGCGCCTTCAACCCGCGCTGCCCCTTCGCCAACGACCGCTGCCGCACGGAGCGGCCCGAGCTGCGCCCCGTCGCCAATGGCGGCGTCGCGGCATGCCACGCGGTGGAGGAAGGGCGCCTCGCGGCCGCGCCGCGGCTCGCGCCGGCCTGACGCCGCGCGCGGCCTCGCTCAGCTGCGGCCGTAGCTGTCCTCGATGCGCACGATGTCGTCCTCGCCGAGGTAGTCGCCGGACTGCACCTCGATGATGTGGACGGGCTCGCTGCCCGGGTTCTCGAGGCGGTGGACGCATCCCACGGGGATGTAGGTCGACATGTTCTCGCGCAGCACCAGCACGTCCTCGCCGCGCGTGACGCGCGCGACGCCCTGCACGCAGACCCAGTGCTCGGCGCGGCGCGCATGCTTCTGCAGCGAGATGCGCTGACCCGGGTTGACGATGATGCGCTTCACCTGGAAGCGCTCGCCGCGGTCGACCGTCTCGTAGCTGCCCCAGGGCCGGAAGACGCGCGGATGGGTGGAGGCCTCCGGCCGCCCCGCCTTCCTCAGCCGGTCGACGATCGCCTTGACGTGCTGCGCCTCGTCGCGCGCGGCGACCAGCACCGCGTCCTTGAGCGCGACCACGATCGTGTCCTCGATGCCGACGGTCGCGAGCAGGCCGTGCTCCGCGCGCAGGTACGAGCCGCGCGTGCGCTCGGCGAGCACGTCGCCCTGCGCGACGTTCCCGTCGGCGTCGCGCGCGCCGATGTCCCACAGCGCCGACCACGAGCCGACGTCGGACCAGCCGAGCGAGGCCGGCACGACCGCGGCGAGGCGCGTCTTCTCCATCACCGCGTAGTCGATCGAGATCGAGGGCGCCGCGGCGAAGGCCTCGCGGTCGAGCCGCACGAAGTCGAGGTCGCGCGCCGCGCGCGCCACCGCCTCGTCCGCCGCCTGCGCCACCCCGGGCGCGTGGCGCGCGAGCTCCTCGCGGAAGGCGCCGCAGGGGAACAGGAACATGCCGCTGTTCCACGACCAGCCGCCCTCGGCGAGGTAGGCCTGCGCGGTGGGCAGGTCGGGCTTCTCGACGAAGCGCGCGACCTCGTGTGCGCCGGGCGCGCCGGGCAGGGCCGCGCCCTCGCGGATGTAGCCGTAGCCCGTCTCGGGCGTGGTCGGCTGGATGCCGAAGGTGACGAGCCTGCCGAGGCGCGCCGCGGTCGCGGCGCGGGCGACGGCGGCGGCGAAGGCGGGGCGGTCGAGGATCACGTGGTCCGAGGGCAGGACGAGCAGCATGTCCTCGTCGCCGGCCCCGGCGGCGGCGAGGTGGGCGGCCGCCGCGGCGACCGCCGCCGCGGTGTTGCGCGCCACCGGCTCCAGCAGCAGCGCCGCGGGGGCGATCCCCGCCTCGCGCATCTGCTCGGCGATCGCGAAGCGGTGCTCGGCGTTGCAGACGACGATCGGCGCGGCGAGGCCGGCGTCGCGCGCGCGCAGCGCCGTCTCCTGGATCATGCTGCGCTCGCCGGCCAGCGGCAGGAGCTGCTTGGGGAAGTGCTCGCGCGACAGCGGCCAGAGCCGCGTCCCGGAGCCGCCGGAGAGGATGACCGGGTGGATCGTCGTCATGGGCAGGGCTTCTTCCGTTCGACTTCGGGGCGTCACTACAGCAAACGCGCGGGCGGCGCCAATTGATCCGGCCCCGGGGGCGGTGCCAGGCGCCGCTCAGCGCCGCTCAGCGCCGGCCCGCGCCGCTTCCCGGGCGCATGCGCGCCGCGGCGGCGTCGGCGAGGATGTTGCAGGTGGCGACCGTGGCGAGGATGAGCAGGCCCGGCCAGAGCGCGAGGGCGGGCGCGGTCCAGATCAGCTCCTGCGCGTTGGTCAGCATGTTGCCCCAGCTCGGGACCGGGGGCTGGATGCCGAGGCCGAGGAAGCTGAGGACGCTCTCGAACTTGATGACCTCGCCCACCGCCAGGGCCGTGGCGACGAGCACCGTGGGCATCGCGCTGGGCAGGATGTGGACGAGCATAACGCGCGCCGGCGAGGCACCGAGCGCGACGGCCGCGCGCACGAAGTCGCGGCTGCGCAGCGACAGCGTGGCGGCGCGCACCAGCCGCGCGACCGTGGTCCAGCCGAAGGCGGCGGTGATGGCGACGATGCGCGCGAGCCCGGCCTCTGGCGAGCGCGCCACGTCCTCGGGCACGCCGAGCCGCGTCAGGTCGACGGCGGCGAGCACGATCAGCAGCGCCAGCAGCGGCAGCGCGATCACGAGGTCGGTCAACCGCATCAGGATCGAATCCAGCCTGCCGCCGAGATAGCCGGCCGCGAGGCCGAGCCCGGTGCCGAGCACCGCGGCGATCGTCGCGGCGACGACGCCGACGAGCAGGGACACCCGCCCGCCATGGAGCAGCCGCGCGAGCAGGTCGCGCCCGAGGTCGTCGGTGCCCAGAGGATGCGCGAGCGAGGGCGGCTCGAGGCGCGCGAGCAGGTCGGT
>CANMWW010000117.1 GCA_947500965.1 Alphaproteobacteria bacterium | reverse complement strand
TCGCGCTCGCCACCTACCCGCTCGGCCAGGCGGCCATGCCCGCGGCGACGAGCGTCGCGCTCGGCGTCCTGATCCCGGCCTGGACCTATGTCGCGCTCCGGCGCCTCGGCGGCTTCGCCGGCGCCGATGCCGCAGCGCTGGCCGCGCATTACGGCGCCGTGTCGAGCGTCACGTTCATCGCCGCCCTCGCCTACATGCAGCGCCTCGGCACGCCGGCGGAGGGCTTCATGCCGCTGGCGCTGCCGCTGATGGACGTCACGGCGATCGTCACCGGCCTGCTGCTCGCACGCGAGGGACGCGCCAGCGGTGCCTGGCGCACGGCGCTGCACGAGGTGCTGGCCGGCCGCTCGATCCTGCTGCTGGCCGGCGGGCTGCTCATGGGCTTCCTCGCGGGAGCGGAGGGCTACCGCGCCGTCGAGCCCTTCTTCTCGGACCCGTTCCAGGGAGCGCTCTGCCTGTTCCTGCTCGACCTCGGCATGGTCGCGGCGCAGCGCTTCAAGGACGCGCGCCGGGTCGGCAGGTTCCTCGTCGCCTTCGCCATCTGCGCGCCGCTCGCCAACGGCGTGCTGGGCACGTTCCTCGGCACGGCGATCGGGCTGAGCACGGGGGGCGCCGCGGTGCTCGGGACGCTGGCGGCGAGCGCCTCCTACATCGCCGCCCCGGCGGCGGTGCGCCTCGCCCTGCCCGCCGCCAACCCCGGCTTCTACCTGACGGCGTCGCTCGGCATCACCTTCCCCTTCAACCTCGTGGTCGGCCTGCCGCTCTACGCGGCCCTCGCGAAGGTCCTGCAGGGCTGAGCCCGTCCCCGACGGCATGGCCGCGGGGATGCGCGCGGGCCGGGGCCACCCTATATCGCGGCGCCCGCATGGACCCGCTCGACCTCCTTCGCCTCGGCGTGCTCTCGCCCATGACGCTGTGCTTCGCGCTCGGCGTGCTGGCGACGCTGCTGCGCTCGGACCTGAAGTTCCCCGAGCCCGTCTACACGGCGCTCTCGATCTACCTCCTGCTCGCCATCGGGCTGAAGGGCGGCGCGGCGCTCGCGACGACGAGCGCGGGGGAGATCGCGCTGCCCGCGCTGGCCGGCATCGCGCTGGGCGCGGCGATCCCCTTCTGGGTCTACGCGGCGCTGCGCAGGCTGGGCGGCTTCGGCGCCGTCGATGCCGCGGCGCTCGCCGCGCATTACGGCTCCGTCTCCGCCGTCACCTTCATCGCCGCGCTTTCCTACGTGCAGAGCCTCGGCATGCCGGCAGAGGGCTTCATGCCCGCGGTGCTCGCGCTGATGGAGGTCCCGGCGATCGTCATCGCCCTGCTGCTGGCGCGGGAGGGACGCTCCGCCGACGGCCTCGGCACGGCGCTTCACGAGGTCCTCGCCGGCCGCTCGATCCTGCTGCTGGCAGGCGGCCTCGCGATCGGCTTCGCGGCGGGCCCGCGCGGCTACGAGGCCGTGCGCCCCTTCTTCTCCGACCCCTTCCAGGGGGCGCTCTGCCTGTTCCTGCTCGACCTCGGGATGGTCGCGGCGCTGCGCTTCAAGGACGTGCGCGCGGTGGGGCGCTTCCTCGTCGCCTTCGCCATCGTCGCCCCGCTGGTCAACGGCGCGGCGGGCGTCGCG
Organism: Alphaproteobacteria bacterium; assembly: GCA_947500965.1. Classification (GTDB taxonomy): domain Bacteria; phylum Pseudomonadota; class Alphaproteobacteria; order CACIAM-22H2; family CACIAM-22H2; genus CAIOSQ01. Next base: position 5,233 of record CANMWW010000117.1, on the reverse strand, counting down.
GCCGGCTGGGCCATCGGGCTCTCCCCTGGCGGCTCGGCGGTGCTCGGGACGCTGGCGGCGAGCGCCTCCTACATCGCCGCGCCGGCGGCCGTGCGGCTCGCCCTGCCCTCCGCGAATCCGGGCTATTATCTGACCGCTTCGCTCGCGCTCACCTTCCCGTTCAACCTCGTCGCCGGCCTGCCGCTCTACGCATGGTTCGCGCGGTTCCTCCACGGGTGAAACCATGCCGGATACGCGCTTCAGCCTCGTCGTGATCCTCGCCGAGCCCGAGATCGCGGATCGCATCGTCGCCGACGTGAAGCGCCTCGGCGCGCGCGGCTACAGCCGCTACGAGGGCTTCTCGGAGTGGCGCCGCGGCCGCGGCCCCGACGACGCGCCCGGCCCGCACGACTGGGAAGGCACGCATGTGCGCATCGAGACCGTGGTGCGCGCCGAGCTGGCGACGACGATCCTCGACCATCTCTCCGCAAGCTATTTCCGCCACTACGCGGTCTTCGCCTATGTCGCGGACGCGACGATCGCGCGGCGCGACAAGTACCTCTGAGCCGCGCGTCAGCCCTCGTCGACCGGGACGCCGGGCAATTGCTTCGCGGTGCGGATCGACAACGCCGACTTCACGTGGCTGACATTCGGCGCGGTCGTCAGCTGGCCGGTCAGGAAGGCCTCGTAGGCCTCCCAGTCCTCGGCCACGACCTTCAGGACGAAGTCGGTCTCGCCGGCCATCATGTGGCACTCGCGGACCTGCGGCCAGGTGGCGACGAGGTCCATGAACGCGCGCAGGTCGCTGTCGGCCTGGCTGGACAATCCGACCTGGGCGAAGACCGTGATGTTGAAGCCGAGCGCCGCGGGCGAGAGCTCGGCGTGGTAGCCGCGGATCACGCCCGCCTTCTCGAGGGCGCGGACCCGGCGCAGGCAGGGCGGCGCCGAAAGCCCGACGCGGGACGCGAGTTCGACATTGGTCATGCGGCCATCGGCCTGCAGCGCGGCGAGGATCCTGCGGTCTGTCTCGTCGAGCTTGGGGCGGGGCACGGCGTTCCTTGCCAGGGTACGGACGGAAGATACGATTCTTTGGTTATCTTGCGCGGCCGCGCAACTATATTCCAAATCCCTGCGCCGCCAAGCGCGTCGGCATGCGCGCAGGAGCCGACAGGAACCGCATGACCCCGCGCACGACCTGGATACTGACGGAGGGCCTCGCCGGCACCGAGGGACCGTGCCTCGGCCTCGCGCGCGCGCTCGGCGTCGAGCCCGTGGTCCGGCGCGTGCGGATCCGCCAGCCCTGGCGGTCGCTGCCGGCGAGCCTCTGGCTGTCGCCCTTCTCCGCGGTCGAGCCGGGCGGCGAGGCGATCGCGCCACCCTGGCCGGATCTCGTCATCAGCTCGGGCAGCGCGGTCGCGCCACTCGCGGCCGCCATCCGCGCGGCCGCCGGGGGCGCCACGCGCGTCGTCCATGTCCAGGACCCGAAGACCGATCCCGCGCGCTTCGACCTCGTCGTCGCCCCGCGCCACGACGGCGTCGAGGGCGCCAACGTGGTCGCGACCCGTGCCACGCTGCATGGCCTCGCGCCCGCGTCGCTCGCCGCCGCGGCCGAGGAATGGGCGCCGCGCCTGGCGGTGCTCGGGCGCCCGCTGCTCGCCTTCCTCTGCGGCGGCGACGCCGGGCGCCGCTTCCGGCTTTCGCCGGCACGGCTCGGCGAGATCTGCGCCGGCATCCGGCTTCGCATGCATCGCGACGGCATCGGCGTCGCCGCCACGCCGTCGCGGCGCACCGGCCCGGCCAACGAGGCGGTGCTCCATGCCGAGCTCGCGCCGGCTGGCGCGATGGTCTGGGACGGCACGGGCGCCAACCCCTATCGCGGCCTGCTCGCGCTCGCCGACATCGTGGCTGTGACGCAGGATTCCGTGTCGATGATCTCCGAGGCCGCGGGCACCGGGAAGCCGGTCTACTGGATCCCCGTCGAGTGCCGCTCGCGCCGCATGCAGCGTTTCGTCGACGCGCTCACGGAGGAGGGCGTGCTGCGCCGATGGCCCGGCGGCGACGCGCCGCTGGAGCGCTGGAGCTACGCGCCGCCAGACGACACGACGCGCGCGGCGGCCGAGATCAGGCGGCGGTTCGGCTGGCGCTGAACGCGGCGTGCGACATCGACGACGGCGTCGCCGCAACAATCTGAAACAAAGGCCGCGCAGCCGTTTCGCGCCGTGAAATTCCGGCACCGATCCTTGCCGCGACGCGGCGCACTCCTTAACTTCGCCGCTCCGGATCGGCCGGGATGTCATGACAAGTGGACTCGCCATGCCCAGGACACACTCCAGCAAGGTCGTCATCCTGGGCTCCGGACCCGCCGGCTACACCGCCGCGATCTACGCGGCGCGCGCGAGCCTCTCGCCGATGCTGGTCCGCGGCATGCAGCCCGGCGGCCAGCTCTCCATCACGACCGAGGTCGAGAACTTCCCGGGCTTCGCCACCGCCGTGCAGGGCCCGTGGCTCATGGACCAGATGGCCGCGCAGGCCGCGCATGTCGGCACCACGCTGGTCGAGGACATGATCGTCTCCGTCGACCTGTCGAAGCGCCCCTTCGTCCTCTCCGGCGACAGCGGCGACACCTACCTCGCCGAGACGCTGATCGTGTGCACCGGCGCGCAGGCGCGCTGGCTCGGCCTCGAGAGCGAGACGCGACTGCGCGGCTTCGGCGTCTCGGCCTGCGCGACCTGCGACGGCTTCTTCTTCCGCGGCAAGACCGTCGCAGTGGTCGGAGGCGGCAACACCGTCGCCGAGGAAGCGCTCTACCTCACCAACCACGCCAGCAAGGTCTACCTCATCCATCGCCGCGACTCGCTGCGCGCCGACCGCACCAACCAGTCGCGCGTGCTCGCGCACCCGAAGATCGAGATGGTCTGGGACAGCGTGATCGACGAGGTGCTCGGCTCGGGCGAGCCCGCCGCCGTCAGCGGCCTGCGCGTGCGCAACCTCAAGTCCGGCGCGGTGGGCGAGATCGCGCTCGACGGCCTCTTCATCGCGATCGGCCACACGCCGGCGACCGAGCTCTTCAAGGGCCAGCTCGACATGGACGCCGAGGGCTACCTCGTCACGCGCCCGGATTCGACGGCGACCAACGTGCCCGGCGTCTTCGCCGCCGGCGACGTGAAGGACAAGGTGTTCCGCCAGGCCGTGACGGCCGCGGGCATGGGCTGCATGGGCGCGCTGGAGGCGGAGCGCTTCCTCGCCCACCAGGGCGCGCACGGCTGACCGGACACGGGGGGGGGGATCTGCCGTGCCGGCACAGGGCCAGATGGACTGGGACAAGCTCCGCATCTTCCATTCGGTCGCGGAGGCCGGCAGCTTCACGCATGCGGGCGAGACGCTGAACCTTTCGCAGTCGGCGGTGAGCCGGCAGATCAGCGCGCTCGAGGAATCGCTGCGCACCCCCCTCTTCCACCGCCACGCGCGCGGCCTGATCCTGACCGAGCAGGGCGAGGTCCTTTACCAGACGGTGCGCGACGTCTTCGCCAAGCTCGCCTCGGCCGAGGCACGCCTCGCGGAGAGCCGCGAGAAGCCGGCTGGCCTGCTGCGCGTCACGACGACCGTCGCCTTCGGCTCGGTCTGGCTCGCGCCCCGCATCAAGGACTTCATCGAGCGCTACCCGGAGATCCGCCTCGAGCTGCTCGTCGACGACGAGGAGCTCGACCTGTCGATGCGCGAGGCCGACTGTGCCATCCGTATGCACGCCTCCAAGCAGCCGGACCTCGTCCAGCGCCACCTGCTGACCGTGCACATCCACGTCTTCGCGAGCCCGGCCTATCTCGAGAAGCACGGCACGCCCAAGACCGCGGCAGACCTCGACCGGCATCGCATCGTCGTCTACGGCGAGGACAGCCACCCGCCCTTCCCGGGCATCAACTGGCTGCTCGAGGCCGGCGCCTCCGAGGGGCGCAGGCGCGAGCCGGTGCTGCGCCTCAACAACGTCTACGGGATCCTGCGCGCGGTCGAGAACGGCGTCGGCCTCGCCGCCTTCCCCGACTACATGGCCCAGCAGTCGGACAAGATCGTCCAGGTCCTGCCCTCGCTCGAGGGCCCGAACTTCGAGGCGTATTTCGTCTATCCCGAGGAGATGCGGAACTCGAAGCGCATCTCGGTCTTCCGCGACTTCCTCGTGAAGAAGGTCGCCGACACGCAGTTCTGACAACGCGCCAGCGCGCCCGCTCCAGCCATGAGTCGCGGGCATGGCTCGTTTGCCGAATGAACGGAAGCGACGCGGTCGGGCTCCATTACATTGCGCGTCGATGGATGCGCGCTTCGCGCGGATCCTCGGGGTCTTCGGATCCCACGTCTCCCAGACGTGAAGCCTCCCTGTTCAACTCGCCCGGCGCGCAAGCGCCGGGCGTTTTTTTCGTGCGTGCCCCGCGCCGCGCGCTCAGGCGTGGTGCGCGATGCGCTCGATGTTGGTGAAGGCGAGCGTGCTGCCGTCCGCGAACATGATGCTGCCCGATGCGTCGGCGGTCAGCTCGGTCAGGTTCGCGTCCTGCTGGACGATCGAGCCGGTATCGAGGACGAGCGTCCAGTCGCCGGAGGTCGCGGGATCGGGATCGCCGGACAGGAACTGCAGGTCGATCTGGTCCGTCCAGGGCCCGCCCGCGCCACCATCGATCACCTTGCTGCCCAGCGCGCCGCCGGGCAGCGCCTGCCACGCGAACACGAAGTCGTCCGCGCCGTCGCCGCCGAGCATCGTGTCGTTGCCGGCCTCCCAGTCGAGGAACCTGTCGTCGCCATCGCCGCCGAGCAACGTGTCGTCGCCGAGGCCGTCCGTGAGCGTGTCGTTGCCGCCGCCGCCGGAGAGGACGTTGTTCGCCACGTCGCCCTCGAGCGTGTCGTTGCCCGAGCCGCCGACGATGTTCTCGATTCCGGTCAGGACGTCCGTGTCGCCCGCCCCGGCGACGACCGTGGCCGTGCCGCTCGAATCCAGCGTCGCGGTGAAGCCCGTGGCGACATACGAATAGTCGGCCGTATCCGCGTTCGCGCCGCCGGCCAGGCTATCGTTGCCGCCGAGGCCTGACAGCGTGTCGTTGCCCGCGCCGCCGAAGAGGACGTTTGCCACGCCGTCGCCCACCAGGCGATCCGCGCCGGACCCGCCGGTGATGTTCTCGATCCCCGTCACCACGTCCGTGTCGCCCGCGGCCGCCGCCACCGTCGCCGTGCCGGCGCTGTCGAGCGTCGCCGTGAAGCCGGTCACGAGATA
>CANMWW010000116.1 GCA_947500965.1 Alphaproteobacteria bacterium | reverse complement strand
GCCGCGACCTGGATGCGCGAGATCTGACGGTAGTTCGCACCCGGGAACGCGACCCACTGGTTGAGCTGCGTGAGCTGCTCCAGGTTCGGACGCACGAGCGGGTTCTCGCGCACCCAGGGCCCGAGATGCTGCGGATCGTCGACGATGTCGAGGCGCAGCGGCAAGTAGCCGATCTTGCTGGTGATCACGGTGTAGCCGCGCTTGGAGGTCATGTACTTCACCAGCTCCCAGGCGGCGCGCTGCTTCGCCGGGTCCTTGGACATGATGAAGAGCGCGCTGCCCGAGTTGGTCGGCCGCGCCGGCTTGTCGCCGAAGCTCGGCATCTTCGCCGCGCGCAGGTCGAACCGATCCTTGGACGCGTTCAGGAACGCGCGCTGATAGACGCTGGTCGTCAGGATCATGCCGAGATTGCCGCTCATGAAGGCGTCGCCGCTCTCCGCCTCGCGGATGTTGGCGTGCGCGCCGGACTTCATGAGATCGCGCAGCATCTCGACCGCGCCGACCGCTTCGGGCTCGCCGAAGGTCAGGCGACGGCGATCCTCGGAAATCGAGCGGCCGCCATTGGACAGGAACAATCCCTGCAGCAGCCAGTCGAATTCCGAGTAGACGCCGGGATAGACGCCGCTCTTGCCGGTCGCGGCGCGCAGCTTGAGCGCGGCGTCTTTGACCTCGGCCCATGTGCGCGGCGGCGCCTCGGGATCGAGCCCGGCCTGCCTGAACAGCGTCGCGTTGTAGAACAGCACCGGCGTCGAGAAGACATAGGCGAGGCCGTAGACCTTGTCCCCGATCGCGCCGAGCTTCAGCCCGGCCGGGACCATGCCGGCGGTATGCGCGCTCCATTCCTCGGGCGGGATGATGTCGGTCATCGGCTTGACGCCGAGATTGCGCACGATAAAGTCGAGATCGGAGAAGATGAGCTGCGCCACGTCGGGCGTGCGCCCTGCGACGAGGTCAGCCTGCACCCGCGCGATGATCTGGCCCGAGGAGACCGGCACGCCTTCGACCTTGACGTGCGGATTGGCCGCGGTGAATTCCGCGATCAGCTCCTTCGTCGCTTCCGCGCCGATGCCGGCCGAGGCGAGATTGTAATTGTAGTAGGAAATCGAGACCGGCGCGGTGGAGGGCGGCGCGATGCGCTGCGCCATCGCGGTCGTGCCGAGCGTCGAGGCGCCAAGTGCCAGCGCGGTGCGGCGGAAGAGAGGTTGGGTCATGACGATTGGCTCCGTTCGACGAGGGATTCGAGATGCGTATGCGTCACGCGGCCGGCGGTCGCACGACGGATGAAGCCGCGCGCGTCGCCGTCGCGGCGATCGATTTCCTCGAACGCGGCGGCGAGATAGTCGGCGTCGGCGACGAGCACCGGCTCGATCGCGTCCGAGTCCAAGGGCAGGTGACCGGAGGCGCTGACGCGATCCCAATGACGATTCGTCGCGAGGTAGTCCTCGACGATCGCTTTGCGCGGCACGCCGAGGGCCGACTGGATGACCGCGACCACGAAGCCCGTGCGGTCCTTGCCCGCGGTGCAGTGCACGAGGACAGCCCCGTCGGCCTCGGCGAGCATCGCGTGGAGCGCCGCCCCGAAGGCCTCGGCCGCCTCGCCCACATAGGCGCGGTAGGAATCGATCATGACGTCGCGGACCTGCGCGGCGCGGACCTCGCGCTCGGCCAGCATCATGCGCAATCGCGCCGAGGTCTTCGGCTCGATCGGCGTCGGACGGACCGCGATCCGCGCGGGCGTGAAGTCGGCGAGCGCCTTGGCGCGCTCGGCAAGCCCGCGCAGATCGATCACGGTGGCGATGCCGAAGCGGGCGAGCTGCGCCATTCCCTCGGGTGTGACGCCCGCGGGATTGGCCGAGCGATAGAGTCGGCCCGCGACCACGCGCCTGCCATCCGCAGTCGCAAGGCCGCCAAAGTCGCGAAAATTCGACAGCCCCTCGACCGGACCCGCGCTCGGCATCGTGGTCATTTCGCGGCCGCCAGCTGCGACTTCTGCGCGTCCATCGCCGCCTTGATCTGACGCAGATCGCCGTAGGCTTCGGGATAATCCGCGAGGTCGAGCGGCTCCAGCCCCTCGGGCTGCACCAACTGCGAGGTGAAGCTGCCATCCACGTCGAACGCGAGGCGCACATAGCCGACGATGTGCTCGCCGCCATGGGTCGGGATGAACCAGTCCGAGATCGTGAAAGCCGTCGCCGGCGCCCAGATCTGATGCAGATCGCCGAAGCCGCGCTCACGGTACTCGTGCAGATGGCCGCAGCTGACGAGCCGCGGTGTGATCCCGCCGAGCGCCGCCATCAGGATCCTGCGGGACCTGGGCGTCAGCGTGTGCCCGGAAACCTCGTCATCGGCCGGCGACTCTACAAAGAGCGGCTTGTGCAGGAAGAGCGCGAGTTGACGCTGGCCGAGACCCGCCGCGGCCTCGGCGATGAACTGCTCCTGTTCCGTGGCGGCGGCGAGATCGCTGCCGAGCAGCATCGCGTTGATCCCGAGCAGGCGCCAGCCGGGCACGTCACGCATCCAGAAATCCGGCCCGAACACATCGAGCCAGCGGCGACGACGCTCGTCGTTGATCGGCTGCTTTCGCGCGGTCTCCTGCGTGTCGCCGAGGTCGTGGTTCCCGGGTACGGCAATCCAGGGCAGACCGAGCGCGTCGTGCATTCCCTTCGCGGCGACGAGGTCCTCGCGCAGATCGGCGCCGTTCACCGAGACGTCGCCGGTGTTGATCACCAGGTCGGGCTTCGAGGCGCGAATCGCCGCCGCGGCGACCGCGAAATTGTCGCGGAAGAACGGCTTGGTGAGCGCGAGATGCGTGTCGGTGATCTGCGCGACAACGAAGCTCATCGGATGACTCCCTCTTGATGCAGGGAGAGGCTCCTCGATTCGGAAGACACGTCGATTGCAGGCCCGTGCACGGTTGGCGACGACCGTGCTCGCGGTCGGTTAGGATCCGCATCCTTCGCAAGAGCGGGACAGGTTGCGTGCCGGGCGGCTCGATCATGGCCACACGTATCGAACACAATGCGATCGACTACGGCGACGAGCAGGCGGCGATGGAGGCCTATCTCGCCACGGGCGCGCGTCGGGCCGCGACGCTGGGCAATCGCGGGCCGATCCGCTTCGGCGCCGATGGGCGGATCCATCGCGACATCCTCGACGCCTATTGGCGCTGCGGCTTCTACGTCTTCGAGGGCGTGCTCGGCGCCGACGAGCTGGCCGAGATCGAAGTCGACGTGCGCGATGTCCTCGATCACGCGATAGGAAAAACAAACGCCATCCGGCCTTGCCTGTCAAATGTCGATGCGGAGGCGGGTTCGGCGGCGGCGCGCGCAAAAGCGCCCGAATCTCGGTCCTGGCGTGTGGTCCCCGGCGTGTTCGGGTTGGCAGGAGCGTCGGTCGCGGCGCCTTCGGACCCAATCCGTGTCGATCGGGGGCGACGCAGCCCATGCGTATGCACCGCAGGCCGCGGGCGCGGCGCATCGGGGGTTGGCGAGGCGGTGACGCGCAGGTGCGATGCGGACCGCTTCAGGCCGGCGGCGCCCGCGGCGCCCGCGCGAAGCGGTCCATTGCGGCGAGGATGCGGGCGATGACGTCCGGGTCGAGGATCGTCGCGATGGGCTCGAGCCTGCCCTGGCCGCAATTCGGGCAGGTGCGCATGTCGATGTCGTAGACCCGGCGCATCAGGTCGGCCCAGCGCAAGCCTGGCCGGGGCGCGGGCGCATCCGCTCGACCGACCGAAGCCGCCGCGTCGGCGCCGCCCGATGGGCGGCAGTCATGCCTGGGGCGCGCGGATCCGGGCGATTGCGCGACGACCATCGCACGCAGTTTCGCATTCGGCGCGAGGACACCGTGGAAGCGGATCAAGTGAAGACGCGGGCGGGGCACCAGGGCTGCCAGGCGTTCCATGAAGTCGATCGGTGTCATCTCGAGATGGGTTGTGCCGTCGCGCCAGGGTGTCTTGAGTTCGAACGTCACGCGCGCGGCGCCGTCCCAGCGCAACTACCAGCAATCCGGTGGGCCGCGCCTTCATCGAGCGCGTGCAGGCGCTGGAAGGGAAGAACGGCATCCTGTCGATCTCGATCGGCCACGGCTTCCACGCCGCCGACGTGCCCGAGGTCGGCAGCAAGGTGCTGGTCATCGCCGACGCCGACAAGGCGAAGGCCGACGCGCTCGCGGTGATGCTCGGTCGCGAGCTCGTCGCGATGGGCCGCGCCGGCTCGCCCAAGCATGTGAAGCCGGAGGAGACCGTCGCGGTCGCGAACGGCTATCCCGGTCAGCCGATCGTCTTCGCCGATCGCTGGGACAATCCCGGCGGCGGCGTGCCCGGCGACGGCGCGATCATGATCGAGCGTCTGCTCGAGCATCCCCACATTCCCGCCGCGATCGGCGTGCTCTGGGACCCGATCGCGGTCGAGTTCTGCCGTTCGGCGGGCGCTGGCGGAAATCTCTGGCTGCGCCTCGGCGGCAAGGCCACGCCGGTCTCGGGCCGACCGGTCGACGCGCATGTGGTCGTGCGCGCGGTGACCGACGACCTCGTGATCCCCTTCGAGCAGAGCCTCGTCTCGTTCGGCCCCGCGGCGGCGGTGAGCATCGGATCGCTCGACATCGTGCTCGGCACGAAGCGCACGCAGACCTTCGCGCCCGAGGCGTTCACGAAGCTCGGTGTCGACCTTCAGGCGAAAAAGATCGTGGTCGTGAAGTCCTCGAACCACTTCCACGCCGCGTTCTCGAAGATCGCACACGCGATCCATCACCTCGACACCGGCGGCCCGTTCCCGCCGGATCCCACGCGCGTCACCTACAAGAAGGTCCGCCGCCCGATCGCGCCACTCGATCCGATGTGATGCGGGCTATTTGAGTCCGGAGCGCAGGAAGGAATCGACGATGCGCTTCTGCAGCACGAGATAGACCGCGAGCAGCGGCAAGCTGGCGAGGCTCGAGGCCGCCATCAGCGGTCCCCATTGGTTGCCCTCCTGCGTCATGAACATCTGCAGACCGATCTGGATAACCGCGCTCTCCTGGCTACGCGTCACCAGCAGCGGCCAGAAATAATCGTTCCAGCTCGATATGAAGAGCAGGATCGCGAGCGAGGCGAGCGCCGGCTTGATGTTGGGCACGATCAGCGAGTGCAGGATGCGCAAGTGCCCGGCGCCGTCGACGACCGCGGCCTCGATCAGCTCCGTCGGGAAGGCGCGCAGGGTCTGGTAGAGCACGATGATCGCGAAGGCGGAGGCGGCATGCGGGATGACCAGCCCCGCGAGCGTGTCGAGCATGTCGAGCCGCGTGACAAGCAGGTACCCGGGCACCATCACGACCTGGGCCGGGATCAGCCAGGTCACCGTCAACAGCGCGAAAAGCGCCTGCGACCAGCGGTTCTTCCAGCGCGCGAAGGCGTAGGCGGCGAGCAGCGCGGTGATCAGCTGCGCCGCCGTCGTGAGCGTGGCGACCACCAGCGTGTTCCACAGCATGCGCAGGATCGGCACGCCGCCGAGGATGTAGGTGAAGTTCGCGAGCGACGGATTCTCCGGCCACGGCACCGTCGAGAAGATCTCGTTCGGCGCGCGCAGCGCGGTCACGAACATCCAGTAGAGCGGCAGGATCGCGACCAGGCTCAGCGTGGTCAGCAGCGCGTGGCTGCGCAGCCTCGCCGCGAGCGACTCAGCCCGCATGGCGGTCGTTGCGCTGCATGGCCGAAAGGCCGAACGCGGCGAAGACCGCGAAGGCGGCGAAGAGCAGCATGCCGGCGGCCGTGCTCCAGCCGATGGCGAAGGTGCTGAAGCCGTATTCCCAGAGCAGGTAGTAGAGATTCGTCGTCGCGTTGCGCGGCCCGCCCTGGGTCAGCACGTTGATGTAGACGAAGCTCCACTGTGCACCGTGAAGCACGGTGAGGACCGTCAGGAAGATCGTCGTCGGCGCGATCAGCGGAACGACGATGCGTCGCGCCACCTGGCCCTCGCTGGCACCGTCGATGCGCGCGGCCTCGATCAGGCTCGATTCGATGTTGGTCATCGCCGCCGCGAAGAGCAGGGTCGAGAAGCCGACCAGCTTCCAGCCGGTGATGAAGATGATCGTCCAAATCGCGGTGTCCGCGTCCTGGAGGAAGCGCATCGCCGGCAAGCCGAGTGCTTCGAGCAGCTTGTTGACGATGCCGTGATTGGGATTGAGCAGCCAGCGCCAGACGACGGCGACGACGACCGGCGCGATGATCATCGGCACGAAGATGATCGCGCGATAGACGGCGCCGGCACGGCCGACCGCCTCGCGGGTCATCAGCGCGATCAGCAGCGGTAGGCCGACGGTCAGCGGCAGCAGGCCGAGCGTGTAGACGACCGTGTTCCACGCCGCCGCGCGCAGCTCGGCGAGCGCCAGCAGGTTGCGGTAGTTGTCGAGCCCGACGAAGACGGGCTCCGTCGTCGGCAGCAGGTTCCACTCGTAGAAGCTGAGACGGAGCGCCTCGAGCAGCGGCCAGTAGATCCAGGCGGCGAGCGTCGCGAAGGCCGGCGCGAGGAACAGCGCGGGCACCACCCAGCCCGGCAGGCGCAGCTGGCGCGCCGCGGATCGCGCGTCGTCGCGCTCGATCCGCGCCTCGAACGGGAGGGCCTGGGTCACGCGCGCGGCATCAGCGCCTGGGCGCGCTCCTGCGCCTCGCGCATCACCTTGCCGACATCGCCCTCGCCGAACGCCGCTTCGTTCACCGCCGCGACCTGGATGCGCGAGATCTGACGGTAGTTCGCACCCGGGAACGCGACCCACTGGTTGAGCTGCGTGAGCTGCTCCAGGTTCGGACGCACGAGCGGGTTCTCGCGCACCCAGGGCCCGAGATGCTGCGGATCGTCGACGATGTC